>CALLZE010000044.1 GCA_937858655.1 uncultured Coriobacteriales bacterium | reverse complement strand
ATAACGTTGCTGAAAAGTCTATCTCGCTTTCTTTTGAAGATTCGCAGTTCGTAGAATTGTAATTTAGGGGAATGAAGGTTGATGGCTTCTCCCCAGGAGTATCATTGTTGAGAGTATGATGAAGCTCGTCACTGGATATGTTGTCGGTTTCATTTTCACTTCGGTTATTTAAGGATGTTGTGGGCTCATTCGATGGTATTCCTTCACAAATTGTGGCGCTTAACCCATCCGTTCCGAGAGGGAATTTTTCTCCGCAATTTATACAGTATTTTGCGTTGACGTCACGAAGAACACCGCATTTTGGGCAAACATATGTGACGCCAGGGGGACACAAAGAATCGGGGCCATTTGCGAGCGTATTCTTATCTTCTGATGAACGAGTTTTGTTTGGGTTGAATTTTATTATTACAGCAAGCAAAATTGCCGTAATTGCAAGGAGCTCAAGAAAGAGAAGGTTTGTGTTCATATATCCCTCTATCAAAAATAAAATGTTAACTACACTGTAATTATATGCTAATTTGTTATGATTTTCTCAATTGACTGGGGTGGGGAGGATAATTTGTTGAGCCACTTAGGAAAACAGTATCTTTGATAAATTGTTTAAAACTTTCGAGAGTAAAAAAGAATTTCCTCATAGGCGGTTAGACATAACTACGTGCGCTTCATGTGTAATAATTAAAACCACAATATTTTCTGTGGAAGGGGCAGTGAAAGAATCGTGGCCTTAATTGTCACAAAATTTGGGGGAACTTCTGTTGGCACAACAGAGCGTGTTCGTGCCGTAGCTAATCGTCTTATTGCATTTCATGAGCGCGGGGACCAAGTTCTCGCCGTCGTTTCGGCCATGGGTAAGGAGACCGACCGTCTTATAGAGCTTGCGCATCAAATTACCAACGCGCCATCAAATCGAGAAATGGATATGCTGCTTACAACTGGAGAGCAAGTTTCTATTGCGTTACTTGCTATGGCTATTCAGGCCAAGGGATATAAGGCCATCAGTTTTACGGGCCCTCAGGTTGGCATTATTACTGACTCTGTTCACGCAAAAGCAAAGATTGTGGCAGTTGAAGCGGGTTGTGTACGTGCCGCCCTTGATGAAGGCCATATCGTTATTGTCGCTGGATTCCAAGGCAAGACACCTAACGGTCAAATCACGACACTTGGCCGAGGCGGGTCTGACACCACGGCTGTCGCGCTTGCCGCGGGCATTAATGCCGATGTGTGCGAAATTTACACGGATGTCTCGGGCGTATATTCGGCCGACCCTCGCATTGTTCCGCGCGCTCAAAAAATTAATGAAATCAGTTATGAAGAAATGCTTGAAATGGCTTCATCGGGGGCCGGAGTGCTCAGTATGCGGAGCGTTGAGTTTGCGCGTAATCACGGTGTGGTAGTGCATTGCCGCAGTTCATTTAGTGATGAGCCAGGAACTATTGTAAAGAAAGTGAGTGCCGAAATGGAACATGCTATTGTCTCGGGAGTAACCCACGATACCTCAGAAGCAAAAATCACGATTCGTGACTGTCCCGACACTCCTGGTGTTGCCGCGCGCGTGTTCACGGCGCTGGCGGCAGAAAACGTAAACGTAGATATGGTTATCCAGAATGTGTCTGAAGATGGCCATACTGATATTTCATTCACCACGCCAGAGGCAGACTTGCCCCGCGCACGAAAAGCCATTGACGCGGTAGCCGAAGAAATCGGCGCGCGCACATGGGTTGTTGACCCTGCTGTGGCAAAAATTTCAATTGTTGGCGCGGGTATGCGTACTAATCCCGGCGTGACTGCCAAGATGTTTACGGTTCTGGCTGACGCGGATGTTAATATTGACCTCATATCAACATCACCTATTCGCCTGAGTTGCATTATCGCGCTCAAAGATGTTGAAACTGCAGTACGGGTTTTGCACACCGCCTTCGGCCTTGATGCTGATGATATATCGGAAGAAGTCGCTTCAGAGGCCCTTCAGTAGAACTCAAAGAAAAGGAAATCGTTATGTCTTCACAACACACGCCCTACTGGAATAAAGAGATGCCTGCTCATCCCGTTGTCGCTGTTGCGGGCGCGACTGGTGCCGTCGGTCGTGAGATGCTTAAGACTCTTGAACAGCGCCAGTTTCCTGCATCGAGGGTCATTGCACTCGCGAGTTCTCGAAGCGCAGGCAGCAAGGTGGCCTTTAATGGCCCCGGAAGTGTCGATGGTTTTTTGACGGTCGAAGAAATGACGCATGATAGTTTCGAGGGTGTTGATATTGCGCTCTTTAGCGCGGGAGGCTCAATAAGTGAGGAATATGCTCCTGACTGCGTACGTTGTGGCGCCGTCATGATTGATAATTCCAGTGCGTTTCGGATGGACCCAGAGGTTCCCCTCGTGGTGCCTGAGGTTAATCCTGACGATGCTCTTCTTCACAAGGGAATCATTGCAAATCCCAACTGTTCAACGATTCAAATGGTTGTTGCGCTTGAGCCCTTGCACAAACTTGCGCCTATCAAGCGTGTGGTTGTTGCTACGTATCAAGCGGCTTCGGGCGCAGGAGCGGCGGCGATGCAGGAGCTCTACGACCAAACTGGTGATTTTCTCGAGGGCAAAGAAGTGCACCCTGAAAAGTTCGCTCACCGCATTGCGTTTAACTGCATTCCCCATATCGATAAATTTCTCGATGACGACAGCACCAAAGAAGAGTGGAAGATGGTCGTCGAGACGAAGAAGATTATGCATGACGACAACATTGCCGTAAGCGCAACGTGCGTTCGCGTGCCTGTGTTGCGTTGCCACAGCGAAGTGGTCAACGTTGAGTTCGAGAGCGAGGTAAGTGTCGAGGCAGCACGCGCTGCTTTTGAGGCGGCACCGGGTATCATTGTTATGGATGACCCTGCTGCGGCGCTCTACCCGATGCCTGCTTTGCTGGAGGGAACTGACCACACGTATGTGGGAAGGCTGCGCAAAGATGATACTATTGCTCACGGACTCAACTTCTGGGTGGTAGCCGACCAGCTTCGTAAGGGAGCAGCCCTCAACGCTGTTCAGATTGCTGAGTTGCTCGTTTAGTCATTGCATTACCGTTTGGCACTTCGCAGGAAAAACAACTGAAGAGAAAGGCTGTTCCGTGGAAAACCAGCACACAAAAACCACTTCACAACGCTCAGGTCGTACGGCTTATTTGGTTACGGCGGGTGTTATCGCGGCGCTTTATACGGCGCTCACTTTTTTCACCAATCAAGTGATGTCATATCTTTCATGGGGGCCCGTTCAATTTCGTGTGAGCGAAGCCCTGATGGTGCTCGCGTTTGTCACGCCAGCTGCTATTCCAGGGCTCACGCTTGGCAACGCTCTAGCAAACTTGCTTAATCTAGGGGCAACAGGCGCATTTGGTTGGTTTGATGTAATTTTTGGATCAATTGCGACGCTTCTTGCCGCGATTTGGATCTACAAATTTCGTAAGCGCCCCATCGTTGCGTTGCTTGGGCCTGTTATTGCCAACGCACTCATCGTGCCAGCCTATCTCCCGATAATTTTGCAGGGCTTAGGCCTCTACAAAATTCCTCTTCTTGGTATCGATTTGGAAGGGAATTATCTTGCAATGTATCTATTTGGTTTCATTACGGTTGGCTTGGGCGAAGCCGTTGTAGTATATGGACTAGGTTTGCCATTGCGTAGCGCTTTGAAGCGTAATGGTGTTGTCAGTGGAGAGGACAAAATACGGTGACCGAGTACCATTCTTATGCTGAGGCCCTCGAAGAGGCAGAGGCGAAATCACATCGCACAGGCCCTGGCCCATCAAAACTTCAGCCAGCTTTGATTATTCCAACTTTTTGGACGGTTGAGTCTACGAAGGTCATCAATGACTTTTCTTCAAAGATTACCTTTGAGCACCCAACCGATATTGAAGACCCTGACCCCGGGCTCGCGCACGTATTGAACTCATTAGTTAATAAGCCCCGCGTGGGGAAAATTATAATTGTGGTGGGCGTCACAGACCGCATGCTCCTTTCGCGTGCTGACGCGCGCGTGCGAGATATTGTCGCAGCTTATCCGCAGTTAGACATTTTTGTAATGGGTGAGGCAGAGATTGGCTCGCTCTTTCGTCGTCTTGAACAGCTTGATTTAGGCGGGCTTATCCCTAGCCTTGACCTTGATAGCTATGGCGCTATGCGCAATCTTGGCCTCATGGCGGCTGCCGTTATGGGCAAAGATTCCGTCATTTTTATTGATGACGACGAGATTGTAGAAACTGAAGGATTTGTCGAGACTGGCTTGTTTGGTCTCGGTCTGCAAATTCACAATGGGGGGCGCTTGCTCGCCAAGTCGGGCTTTTATACGAATCAAGACGGCAGTTGGCAGCACCCAACTGATGATGAAAAATGGACCGATGTTATGTGGCGTCAAGAAGCCGCATTTAATAAGGCGCTTTCTACCGTTATGCAGCCACCACGTTTGCAGCCAGCGCGTATTGCCTTTGGCGGTTGCATGGCGCTTCACAAAGATGTGTACACAACAATCGCTTTTGATCCATGGGTAACGCGCGGCGAGGATCTCGACTATCTCATTAACATGCGCCTTCACGGCGGTGAAATGTATATCGATGATCAGTGGAGCGTTATGCACTTATCTTCTGGGCCCAAATCGCCTGCTCTTCGCTTTAAGCAGGATGTCTATCGATTTATCTATGAGCACCGTAAGCTTGAGTTTGCGAAATCACAGGTGGACCTTGCGCGCGTCACCCCTGAATCGCTCGCTCCCTATCCGGGGGATTTCGTTGATGGTTCAGTGGTTCTGCGTGCGCGTTTGACGAGTTTGCTGCGCGCGCTTTCAAGTGATGAGCGCAAAGCATACTGGCACATTGGCACCAAATCAATAAAAGACGCAGGGGAATACGCTCGTAAGCATTGTGGCAATTATTTCGCGCTTCAACGTGCGTGGACGTATATGATGGAGCGTCTCTTTAACGATGTACCGCTAGGAACTCAGTTTAAGGGTGAACGAAGCATTGACCGCACCGCGTTTACGGGTGAATTTCGCGCACTGTAATATCAGTCGAGAAGGTTGATCCTATTTTTACGTCAATTATTAAACTTTTACCCGGCATAGGACTTGGTCTTGTGTCGGGTATTTTAAGTGGCATGTTTGGTGTGGGCGGCGCAATCGTCACGACACCAGGCATTCGGCTGATTCTTGGTGGCACCGCAATGGACGCCGTTGCTACGCCGCTTGTGGGAGTGATTCCCAGTTCAATAACAGGCGCCTATCGCTACGTTAAAACCGGAATCGCGGATTGGC
>CALLZE010000043.1 GCA_937858655.1 uncultured Coriobacteriales bacterium | reverse complement strand
CATCAATTTCTTGTTGCGTCGAAATGGCAATGTTGTCGTCCCAGCTACCCTTGGGAAGAACGACATCACGTTCAAAGTCGAGAGCGTCAACGGGCTGGTTTAGTAACTTCGAAAACACTGTTAAATGTTCCTTTTCAATTTTTGCGAGATGGCGATACAGGCTAGCGAGTGCTGAAGGGGGATCGATTTTGCCTAGGTCAACATAGAAGGTAGCGTTAGTGTACTCGAGTTGAGAAGCGTGAAGCAAATCGTCATGCTCCTGAGGAGTAAGGGTAACCCGGTTGATATCATCGGGGTAGTTGACGGTCAATACAATGTATTGCTCGTCAGAACCGCAATAGGGACAGTTCTTTGGCTTATCCCTCATCACAAACGTGTCTCCGCAAATAAGGCAACGAAATATTTGCATAGTATCTCCAATCAATTTGTCCAATACACCTTTATGATATCCCCTCAAAAGCAGGAGTGTAACAAAAGTTCAGTTCAAATCTGCCCCACTTGCGCGGTGCTAGAATAGGCTTCAATGTTTACTTATGATTTTGATGTGAAAGGAATGAGCATGGCCTACAATGACCTGTTTTTGCGTGCGGCTCGTCTCGAGCAAACCGAGCGCACTCCTGTATGGATGATGCGTCAAGCCGGCCGTTTTTTGGCTGAATATCGCGCGGTGCGCGCAAAGCATAGCTTTTTGGAAATGTGCTACACTCCTGAGCTCGCTGTTGAAGTAACGCTTCAGCCAGTTGACCTCGTGGGCGTTGACGCGGCAATTATCTTCAGTGACATCCTTGTGGTATTTCCTGGTATGGGTCTCGACCTTGAATTCCAGAGCGGCAAGGGTCCTGTCATCAACAATCCCATTCGCAGCGCTGCCGATGTACGCGCGCTCAAGCTTTCTGACCCTCTCAAGGACACGGGCTACGTTATGGAAGCACATAAGATGCTCCGTCGCGAGCTTGAGCACAAGGTACCCCTTATCGGCTTTGCCGGAGCTCCTTTCACCCTTGCAAGCTACGCTATTGAAGGTCACGGTACGCGTGATTACGAAATCTGCAAGGCATTTATGTGGAACCAGCCTGAGGCATGGGGCGAGCTTATGGAGAAGTTTGCTGATACCGTAAGCGCTTACCTCTGTGCGCAAATTGATGCGGGTGCTCAGGTTGTGCAGCTTTTTGATAGCTGGGTTGGCTATGTTGCTCCTCGCGATTACGAGCGCTTTGTTCTGCCTTATACCAAGAAGGTTCTTGACACCGTTAAGGCTTACGGAGATAAGACGGTCGAGGGCGGCGTGCCCGTGATTTACTTCGCAAATGGCGCTACTTCGATGCTTGATTTGGTCCAAAAGGCAGGTGGAGACATCCTTGGTCTCGACTGGCGTCTTGATATGAAGAAAGCTGTTGAGATGATTGACCCACGCTTTGGCATTCAGGGCAATATCGACCCGGTAGCCCTCTTTGGCTCTGAGGAGTCAATCGATGAGCAGGTGCGTGAGATTCTCGAGGCTTTCGGCACGCGTCCCGGTCACATCTTCAACTTGGGCCACGGCATTCACAAAACAACCGACCCCGACAAAGCACGCTATTTTGTTGAGTCAGTAAAGCGTCAGTCTGCCATCATCCGAGGTGGAAACTAACATTATGGACGGCGTATTAGTCGTTGGTTACGGAGCGCCCGAATCGCTCGATGAAATACCTTCTTTTATGACAAGTCTCATTGGCAGGACTCCCAGTCCTACCATGATTGAGCGCATGACGGAGCACTATGAGCTCATTGGTGGTAAGTCACCACTTGTGGGCTATGCTCGTGAAATTGCGCGCAAAATTGAAAAGCATTATGAGGATAACGAAATCACGCTCCCCGTTGAGATTGGCATGATTCATACGCCGCCCTCAGTTGATGACGCGGTTGACGCGCTTATTGACTGCGGTGTGACACGCATTATTGCCATTAGCCTGTCACCGTTTTACTCGACTGCCTCAAACGGCAAGTCGTTTGCGCGTGTGGCACAGAGCGCGGAGCGTTATGAAAATCTTGAGGTTGTGTGCGCTCCTGAAATTGGCCTCTTTGAAGGGTTTATCGAAGCGCATGCTCAAGTGCTTGAAGAACTTTTTGACAAGGTTGATGTTGAGACTGATGTTGCGCCCCTCTCATTTTCTGCCCATAGTTTGCCGATGCCCGATGTTGAGGCAGGAGACTATGTGTACGAAGAGGGCCTGCGTAAGGCTGCCGACGCACTCGCCGAGCGCCTTTTTCTTGCTCCCGCGGATGAAGCAGGCTTCATGATTGGCGAGCAACGCGCCTACGGAACTGAGCAGTTGCCCCGTCCTTGGGCGGTGACGTTTCAGTCGCAAGGTATGCGTGGAGAGAAATGGCTTGAGCCA
>CALLZE010000042.1 GCA_937858655.1 uncultured Coriobacteriales bacterium | reverse complement strand
AAACGGCAGTAGCCAACTTTACGCGGACCGTAAATCGAGTAAATATTGTCTTGCGGGGGCATTTCTCCCGATTTAATGAGATCGCGCATAACCTGGAACAAATACGGACGAATACGCTGGCTCACTTTGTAGCCCAGCTGAAATTCTACGCGGAACAAAAAGTCAGTACCAAAGTTCTCGACACGATAACTGCGCGTGTAAGGTGCATCGGTTACTTTGACGCTGACGAGGAAGTATGAACGCGCGCGCTTAGGCAACTTATCCAACACCGAATAGAGCACATCGCGATCGATGGTGCCATCAAACTTTTGGCGTGTCATATACACGAGATTGTCAGCGTAGAGATTGAGACGAATGTCATTGCGGAGAGCCTCAAGCGTTGGCACGTACTTGCGGATTTTGCGGCTCTCTTTTTGGCTGTTCTCGATAGCTGTTCCCTTGTACCAGTCGACCATAATGCCGAGCAAGAACATCGCAATCAGGATGGTGACGTAGCCACCATGCATGAACTTAGTAAGGCTCGACGCAAAGAATATTCCTTCGAGTACTCCGAAAAAGAGGAGGAACAAAACGCGTGCAAGCGCATGACCTTTGTGGTTGTGCCGCAAATACGCGTAAAGCAGCGTTGTGGTACTTAGCATGGTGATGGTGATCGCCAGACCGTACGCCGCCTCCATGCGCGCCGAAGATTTGAAGAAGATCACCACGCCAATGCAGAGAATCCACATGAGATTATTAACCATAGGGATGTACATTTGCGATTTCGTTTGCGCAGGGTAATTAATGCGCAAATGGGGGAGCAAGTCGAGCGACATCGCTTCAGATACGAGCGTAAACGAACCGCTGATGAGCGCTTGCGACGCAATAATCGCGGCAACCGTCGCAATAAGCACCGCGAAAATACGCATAGAACCTGGCAACGACTCGAAGAAAGGATTGAAATCTTCGATACCCCTATATGCGGGATTGTTCAGATTGTTGATGAGCCATGCTCCCTGGCCCAAATAGCTCAGGAAGAGGCAAATATTTACGAAGGGCCAGCTACCATGAATGTTCTTCTTGCCCACGTGGCCCATGTCTGAGTAGAGCGCTTCGGCACCCGTTGTCGCCAAGAAAACAGCTCCGAGCAGTTTGATGCCCACAGCATTATAGGGACTGAAGAGTATTTCGAGACCGCGCAGCGGATTAAACGCGCGCAAAATATTGAAGTTGCCCGTCAAGTTGATGGCGCCCGTGATTCCCAAGAATAAGAACCAGAGAATCATCAAGGGGCCAAACGCGCGTCCAATTGAGCTGGTGCCCATCTGCTGTATGGTGAAGAGCAGCGTGATGATTGAAATTGCGATAATGACAATACGCGCAGAGCTGGTGCCCAGCAATACATTAAACCCAGAAATGGAGCGCAAACCTTCAACAGCCGAGGTTACCGTAACGGCAGGCGTCAGAATGCCGTCCGCAAGGAGCGCGGCACCACCGACCATAGCGGGAATTACAAGCCACTTGCCGTATTTACGCACAAGGCTGTAAAGCGCAAAAATGCCGCCTTCACCGTGGTTGTCGGCGCTCATAGCGATAAGACCGTACTTGATGGTAGTGAGCAGGGTGACAGTCCACATGACAAGCGAAACGCATCCAATGATGAACGATTCGTTAACATGGCCCATGCCGCCATTGCCGCCAATGCAGGCTTTCATTACATAGAGAGGCGATGTTCCGATATCGCCGTAAACGATACCAATAGCAACAATCATGCCCATAAGCGATAGCGGGATACTTTTACTCTTCTCGCCATGCTTTGCTTTCAGCGCAAGTCCCATTAACCTAAATCCTTAATTTTTCCCTATTTAAACCAAACTCCAGTGTAGCCTATCTTGCGATTTTGACTACCCTCATAGTTGGATTTTGAAAAAAGAAGGGCGCTTATCGCCAAGCACCCTTAAACCGATCCAAATAACTCGACTTAAAACCAAGGGATTATGAGTCCCCTGCTTTCAGTTAGGGATTAAGTACCAATCAGAATGACACGGCTCTAAAACTTGATATTGACTGCAACGGTATCTCCATTTGTTTGAGTACCAATCAGAATGACACGGCTCTAAAACAAGTCGTAGTTGCACGTCCTTAACGTGAGCGTTTGAGTACCAATC
>CALLZE010000041.1 GCA_937858655.1 uncultured Coriobacteriales bacterium | reverse complement strand
CCTGCAAAGCGCGACTAGCTCACGAAGTAAAGAAGCGCCAGAACAGAAGATATTATTTGCGGGGGAGCGTGGTCAAAGATGACCAAGGCACGTACTGCACGCATGTGGAAGGGAGCCAGTCTTCAGCATTGCTGACTTCATCGCATCGAGCTAATTGTTTCATCGTTTTGGCTGAAGAACATGATCAGGCACCGGCGGGGCAAGAAGTAACCTGTATTCGTCTCGATATTCAAGAAGGAGAAGAATAATGGATCATCAAAATCAGGATGCGGAATTCGCAGAAGAGAATGTGAACCTAGAGATTTCAGAGGAACTTAAGGCAGAAATTCTACAATACACAGAAAACAATAAGATTCCCTGTGAGCGCGCGCGCAGTCTTGCTCACAAGCATGGGGTTTCAACACGCGCCGTCGGCGCGGCAATTGACGCGCTCAACATTAAGATTTACGACTGCGGCCTTGGGTGTTTTTAGATTTGATGAGCAAAGAAAACATGCCAGTTGTCACGTTTGTCGGCAAGAGCAATTCGGGAAAGACTACCTTTCTCGAAAAGGTGATTGCGAATTTGACTGAACGGGGATACCGGGTTGCGACGGTAAAGCATCATGCTCACACAACGGAGGTTGATGACATCAAGAAAGATTCTTGGCGTCACGCCCAAGCGGGCTCAGTGGTTAGTATGGTATCAAGCCCAACGCAACTCAGCATTGTGCACCATATGCAAGAAGAGGCGACGATGGGGCAGATTGCGCAAGAGGCCCAAAGATCCTCATGCGATGTGCTTTTGGCTGAGGGTTTCAAGCGGCTCGACTATCCAAAAATTGAGGTTTCGCGCCTTGAAAGAAGCGATGAGCCAATATGTGAGCCGACAGAACTTGTGGCTTTTGTAACAAACAATGAAGCGCTTCACGCGCGCTATATTTCGACCGTGCCAGTTTTTGATTTAAACGATATTGAAGAGTTTTGTTCCTTTTTTGTGCGCCGCTTCCTTGAGAGGCAATGATATGGCAAAAGATGGGCAAGGACGCAGCATTGATTACTTGCGGATCTCAGTGACGGATCGCTGTAATTTGCGCTGTATTTACTGCATGCCTGAAAATGGTATTCAAACAAAAAGTCACGAAGAGATTCTCACCTTTGAAGAGATTGCTCGTCTC
>CALLZE010000040.1 GCA_937858655.1 uncultured Coriobacteriales bacterium | reverse complement strand
CAAGCATGGTTTTGCGTCGGCTGAAATGCAGCACATTCTCGACGAAGTGGGCCCGATGAAAAATGTGCTGGTCAACGGTCTGATGACGATGGCCCCACACCAGGATGCAAACGAAGTACGATGGGTGTTCAGAGATTTGCGCAGTCTTTGTGGTTCTTTGCAGAAGTATGCAGACGCGCAAGGTCTTACGCAGGTACAATTAAGTGAACTCTCAATGGGTATGTCAAATGATTATGAAGTTGCCATTGAAGAGGGCGCAACGTATGTCCGAGTAGGCACGTCTCTGTTTGGTCAACGAAATTATGAATAGTTTTTTTTAGATTAAGGGTTGAAAGATAATGGGAATTTTTGATGGCATAAAATCAAAATTTGGCTTCGGTAATGATTGGGAAGACGAAGATTATTACGAAGATGAACAAAATACTCCGGCCGATAACGGACACGATAACGGTTTCGATATGGGCTCGCGTACCTATAACTATGAATCACCTTATGGCTCGGGAGCCAGCAAGGGAGCGGTCCGCCGTCGTCCACGCACGCCCGACCTTGAGCGCGCTCAAGCCGCAAGTGGAACGCCTTTGCGCTCAGTACCCACGGGTCCCGCAACGGTAACGCCTATGACCCCTCAAATGCGCATTTTCAACGCGCGTCCAACCAATTTTGAGGAAGTATCAGAAATCGCTGATAAGTTTAAGCAGGGTACTCCTGTTGTGCTTGATTTGAGTCAAGTTCCTAATGACCAGCAACGTCGCTATATCGATTTTGCTTCAGGCCTTACATATGGACTCAGCGGCGGCATTAACAAGGTTGCTGATGCCGTCTTTATGCTCACTCCTCAAAATGTTGAGATGTCAGATGCTGACCGTCAGCGTTTTTCGAGTGGCCGCTATAACGCCAACCGTCCTTTTTAAGGAGAAGTCATGAGCGAATTTAGCTTTGATGCGCAAACGCGGGTTGTCATCGTTGGTTGCGGGAAGATGGGCGAGGCTATCCTTGCTGGCATTCTTCGAGCCAACGTGATTGAGTCAAGCAACATCATCGCGGTCGCACCAAGCACGCAACGACGCGACTATCTTGAAGAGACCTACGGCATTACTTGTGTCACCAACGCTCACGAACTCCATTCTTTTGATATTGGCGCTCATGATATCTGCATGCTCGCCGTGAAGCCACAAATTTTATTTGAGGTGGCTGCGGATGTAAAAACCGCAACACACGGGCCACTCTTCGTATCGATTGCCGCTGGCATTACCCTTGATTCACTTCATGATGCTCTTGGCGAAGAGGCGAGTATTGCGCGCGTCATGCCCAATACGCCAGCGCTTGTCGGACAAGGCTGCAGTCTCATTTCGGTGGATGAGCAATGCTCGCAACAGCAGCTTGAGGCTGTGGTAGAACTTTTCGCAAGTTTTGGTAAGGCGTATGTTATCGAAGAGCATTTACAAAACGCGGGATCAGCAATTTCTGGAGCCGGACCTGCTTATTTTGCACTCATTATTAATGCCCTTACGCGCGCGGGCTTGACACAAGGCCTGAAGAGGGAAGTCGCCGAAGAGCTGAGCGTGGCCACCATGAAAGGTACGGCGGCTATGCTGGAAACGCTCGAGATTCATCCTGAGCAACTTATTGATATGGTGACGAGTCCTGGTGGTACGACCATAGCAGCCGTGAATGTCTTAGAGACGCACGGTATGCGCCCAGCATTTACCGAAGCCATTGATGCTGCGGTCATCCGCGCAGAAGAGTTGGCGTGGGAGCACGATGATGAATTTGAAGACGAGGAGTAACACGTCCCTATGATTTCGAACCTTATTGCTACTGCTCTTAGCTTTTATTCAACGCTTATTGTTATCTATATTCTTTCTACATGGTTTCCATTAAGCGGCGCTTTGGCTGATATTCAGCGTGTGCTTGCGTCAATTACCGAGCCGTATCTTTCGATTTTTCGACGCATTATTCCCGTAGTGGGTAATTTTGATTTTTCTCCCATAATCGCTATTATCGTTTTAGAGATTATTCAGAGATTAATCTATGTCATATTGTAAAAGTGCTTGGTCAGCCAGTTAGTCAAAGGGGACGAAATGAAAATCACCGCACTTGATATTCATCAAAAAGAGTTTTCGCACGGCATGCGCGGTTATCGCGAAGATGAAGTAGATGACTTTCTTGATGCTATCGCCGCTGAAGTTGACCATCTTGTCAAAGAAAATGAAGAGCTCCACGCACGTTTTCGTGAAGCCGAGTCAAAAATAGCCGCCTTCGACAGCGAGCGCAACGCTATCAACAGTGCTCTCCTTATCGCTCAGCGTTCTGCTGATGAAATCACGATGGAAGCTGAGGTTGAGCGCGAAAAAACTATTCATGAGGCCGAGAAACGTGCGAGCGATATTATCCATGAGGCACTGGCGCAAAAGCGAGAATTGCTCGCTGAGCTTAAGCGTCTTAAGGCTGACGAGGAGCGTTTCCGTCGAAACTTTATGCGCCTGTTAGAAGATTCGAAGAGCTCAATTTCTGAAGTTCGTCTTTCAGATTCTGTTATGGTTGCTCTCTCAGAAAAAGAAGACAGCTATGCGGCCGCCGTTGCTAGAGCCGAAGCTGACAAAGAAGAGTTGGAGCCTGCACCTTTCGTAGTGCCTGCACAACCTCAGCCCAAGCCACAGCCAGCACCAGCGCCGGAGCCCCTCTTCGTTCCCGAGCCTGAGGTGGTAGAAGTATCTGCTGTTGAGGTTGAGAGCTTTGGCGCGACGGCGGAGTTTCCTGCTGTTGTCTCTGAGCCTCACCCAGTTCCGGCACAGAAACCCGTAATCCCTGTTTCAGCGCCTAAAAAATCACATGCTGAAAGTCTCATTATTGGTGAAGTCGGTGCTGATGTGCCCGTTGATACTTCACTCATTGAGCCACGTGAGTTCGAGATTCCCGGCGGTGACCGTTGGGGAGATCGTGATGACGATTTAGATATTGAAGAAATCGACTAAATGGCATTACTTCGTGTAAGCGTTAAGCCCCGTGCTCATCAAGATGCCTTGTGCTCTCTTGATGAAGCGGGGCTTTTGTCTGTTTCTGTGACTGCAGCGCCAGCGGATGGACAAGCAAATAAGGCAGTAGCTCAAACAATCGCGAAAGCTCTCGGTGTTCCCAAAACATCAGTGAGCGTGATTCGCGGAGCTACCTCACGTGTTAAAACAGTAGAAATCGCGTCATTGAGTGACGAGGAGCTTCGTATCCGTTTAGCGCAGTTCTTTTCCTAAACGCCTGCTCTTTTATTGCGTGGTTCTTTGTTTGCGGGTATGATGTTTACTAGTTGCGTTGACGAGGACGCGGCTTTTTTGAGTATTCTAGAAAAGCGAGATGGGGACGGTGCAAGCCCATCGCTAGAACAAAAAAGTTATCACCTCTGAGCATTACTCCCAAGGGGTAAAAACCCTGCGTAAGAGTGACGTATGTCTGGCGTAAACAGATTCAATGAGCGGCTCCGATAAGGGGCAAGCTGGGTGGTACCGCGGAGATGTACGCTTCGTCCCAGGATAGATATCCTCGGATTGAAGCGTTTTTTTATACGTTAAGGAGATGCACGTGGCCAACAATTACAAGAAATCGATGAACCTTCCTCAGACGGAGTTTCCGATGCGCGCGAACCTTTCGCAGCGCGAGCCTGGCTGGATTGAGCAGTGGAATGAGAAGAAGATTTATGAAAAGGCGCTCAAGCAACGTGAGAATGCCGAGTTATTCGTGCTCCACGACGGGCCTCCCTATGCTAATGGTCATATTCACATGGGCACCGCATTTAATAAAATCATTAAAGATGTCGTAGTAAAGTACAAAACAATGCGTGGTTACCGTGCGCCGTACGTGCCCGGCTGGGATACCCACGGTCAACCTATTGAGCATCAAGTTGAAAAGAACTTGGGACCTGAGCGCATGGCAGAAATTTCACGCGCTAAGTTGCGTCTCAAATGTCGCGATTATGCGCTCAAGTTTGTTGATATTCAACGCAGCGAATTTAAACGTCTGGGCGTTTTGGGCGATTGGGATAACCCCTATCTCACGCTCAATCATGAATATGAAGCGGGTAACGTCGAGGTCTTCAAAAAGATGTACTTGGATGGTTCTGTGTATCGTGGGCGCAAAGCGGTTCACTGGTGTATGCACTGCAAGACCGCTCTCGCCGAAGCTGAGATTGAATACAAGGATGACACGTCAACTTCTGTGTATGTGGCCTATGAGCTCAACGGCCCAACGCCTTGGGACGACCAAGCAGCGGGCACGCCGGTATCGGTGCTCATCTGGACAACAACACCCTGGACGCTTCCGGCCAATGGCTTTGTAACGCTCAATGGCGATGCGCAGTATGTCGCGGTGCGCGTCAAATCATGGGTTCTTGTGCTTGCGCAAGAATTGCTCGAGCAGGTTGCGCAAGCAGCGGGTTGGGAAGAGTACGAGGTGCTTGAGGGCACGCGTACGGGCGCCGAGCTATCGAAGCTGACCTACAAACATCCCGTGCACGAGAGCCGCAGCGAGTGTCGTATCATCACTGACCCTTACGTTGAGATGTCAACAGGTACAGGTGCGGTTCATGGCGCTGGCGGTCACGGTGCGGAAGATAATTTGCTTGCCGTAAAATATGACCTGCCCATCTATATGCCTGTCGACGATGAAGGTTACTTTGACGAAGGCGGCGGTCCCTTTAAGGGTAACAAGGTGCGTCGTGATGACGCTCAGATTGTTGAGTGGCTTAAAGAAAAGGGTACGCTCGTCGCGAGCGCTCCCATTACGCACTCGTACCCTCATTGCTGGCGCTGCAAGGAGCCAGTCATTTTCCGCGCGACTGAACAGTGGTTCGTTTCGATGGATAAAACAGGTCTGCGCCAAGCGGCTATTGATAACTTTGACTCATTTACGTGGATTCCCGAGTGGACACGCAATCGTATGGGCGCGATGATTTCCGACCGCCCTGATTGGTGTATTTCTCGCCAGCGTTCTTGGGGCGTGCCTATACCGGTGCATCACTGTAAAGACTGCGGCGAGGTTGTGGCGAATGAAGAAACTTTCGACGCAATTATTGACCTGTTTAAGCGCGAGGGCGCCGATGCGTGGTACACCAAAGAGCCTTCAGAGTATCTACCGAAAGGGCTTACCTGCCCGCACTGTGGTGGCACTGAGTTTGTTCCCGAATCAGACATCGTTGATGTTTGGTGGGAGAGTGGCGTCTCGCATATTTCTGTATGCGAAGCGCGCCCCGAACTGCGTCGTCCAGCTGACCTCTATCTTGAGGGTTCTGACCAGCATCGTGGTTGGTTCCAGTCATCGTACCTCACATCGATGGGCTATGACGGCACGGCTCCTTATAAAAATTTAATGACCTGCGGCTTTGTTGTTGACGGCGATGGCCGCAAGATGAGCAAGTCGATTGGCAATGTTGTGTCACCGATGGATATTGCGCAAAAGAGTGGCGCCGACATCATTCGTATGTGGGTGGGAACAACTGATTATGGTCAAGACATGCGCTGGTCAGATGAGATTTTGGCTCGAGCGAGCGACACCTATCGCCGCATTCGCAATACATTTAGGTTCCTCCTTTCAAACATTGCTGATATGGCTGAGACCGATAAGGTTTCTTATAGCGAGTTGCTTGAAATCGACAAGGCGGAGCTTGTTCGTCTTGCCGATGTCATCGAAGAAGTGACACGTCACAACGATGAATGGCATTTCTATCTCGCGCAGCGTACGCTTTCTGACTACATCGGCGATTTGAGCTCAACGTATTTGGACGTACTCAAAGATCGACTTTACGCGGACGCTCCAGCAAGCCTTGAGCGTCGAAGCGCCCAGACCGTCTTGGCAGAGATCCTCTCAGCGCTTGTTCGTATGCTTGCGCCCGTCCTCGCGTTTACGTCTGACGAGACCTGGGGATTCATGCCTGGGTGGCTTACTGAGGGTCGCGAGTCGGTACACTTGAGCGAGTGGCCTGTGGCGCACACCACTGGTCTCGATGGTGATACGCTGCGCACAAAATACGCAATGCTTCGTGAGGTGCGCGAGGTTGTGACAAAGGCTCTTGAAGAGGCGCGCAATGAAAAGCACATCTCAAAGAGTCAGGAAGCAAAAATTGTTGTGAGCGCTCCTGAGGAGTATGCCGCCATTTTGAATGGGACTTCAACGGAGACATTGTGTGAACTCTTCATTGTGTCTGGCGTCGAGGTTGAATCTGGCGAGATACTTGAAGCACGCGTTGAGATGGCGGATGGCGAGAAATGCCCTCGTTGTTGGAACTATCGTGAGCTTGGGCAGGTCGAAGGCCACGAGGATGTTTGTACTCGTTGCGCGCGCGTGCTCGATGAAATTGGCTTTGAAGCAGAGAGTGAATAGCGCATGGCTTTTCCATTAAAAGATATTCACATTAAACATACGGCTCGACTTTTTTGGATCGCGGCGAGCGCTTGGTTCGTGCTTGACCAAGCAGTCAAAATTGTTGAACGCCTCACGATGCAGCCGGGCCAGAGCATTGCTCTCATCCCTCAGGTTTTTCATCTGACCTATATACGCAATAATGGCGCGGCGTTCTCGTCATTTTCGGGACAAACGTGGCTGTTCTTTACAGCGGCGCTTGTTGCCATAGCGGCAATATTTATGTTCTGGCGCTTCGAGAAGCCGACCACGCTTTTGCCAGCGCTTGGTTCAAGCCTCTTGATTTCGGGTGCTATGGGCAATGTTGTTGACCGCATAATTTATGGTCATGTTACTGATATTTTTGATGCGCGTTTTTTGAATTTCGCAATTTTTAACGTAGCAGATATCGGCATTACCGTCGGAGCCATCATGTTGGTCGTCTGGCTCATCTTTTTTGGTGGAATTTTGAGTGAGGAGAACTCTCCCGAACTCGAAAAGTCATCTTCAAAGAAGGCAAAAAAGAACTCAAAGGATGCTGCATAAATACTATGAGTAATGTTGGTTATCACGAACATACTGTTACGGCGGAAGAGAGCGGCAAGAGACTCGACGCGGTTATCGGCGCGCTTGATTGTATTGTTTCACGCAGCGCCGCTGAGAAGCTTATAGAGCAAGGCTTCGTGACAGTTGATGGGGATTGTCTCCCCAAAAAATATAAGGTCAGTGAAGGCGAGCTAATCGGGGTAGATGTGTTACCTCCTACGGTGACCGATATCGAGCCGGAGTTTATCCCTCTCGATATTCGCTTTGAGGATGAGTACATGATTATTCTCTCAAAGCAGCCAAACCTCGTGGTTCATCCGGCGGCAGGCAATTGGACGGGCACGCTCGTCAACGCCTTGCTCGCGCATTCGCTTGCACTGGGCTCACTCCAGGGTGAGGAGCGTCCCGGCATCGTTCATCGTCTCGATAAAGACACCTCGGGCCTTATGATGGTCGCAAAAACCGATGAAGCGCAGGTGCGTCTGCAAGAAGACATCAAAATCAGAAAAATTGATCGTCGCTATCTTGCTTTGGTGCACGGGTGGATTGCCCCCGACACAGGGCTCATTGATGCTCCCATCGGACGCAACCAGCATGATCGTCTCAAGATGGGTATCAGCGATCATCCTTCAGCAAAGCAGGCGGTAACTACTTTTACCGTGCTTGAACGTTTTGAGGCCGGCCGTTTTGACGATGGCTTCACGCTCGTTGAATGCAAACTCTATACGGGTCGCACGCATCAGATTCGCGTGCACATGGAATACATTCATCATCCCATCGTGGGTGACCAGACCTATGGCACACGGCGTGTAAAGGCGAATCACGGGCTCGAGCGCCAATTCCTGCATTCGTACTCGTTAAAACTAAAACACCCCATCACGGGCGAAGAGATGGCGTTTCTTGACCCTCTGCCACAAGACTTGGCCGAGGTGCTTGATGAAATAAAAGAATATAGTTCTGGTCGTACCGAAAAGGGCGACGAAATTCTGGGAGTACTCGACACTACGGAGAGGAATGAAAACTATGGCTATTAGCGATTTGCCGCGCACCCTCTGGTGGGAGGACGGCACCGTCCAACTCATTGACCAGACGCGCCTACCGCTTCAGGGTGACATTTTGTCCTGCAATTCTTATGAAGGCTTAATCATTGCTATCAAGATGCTCGCGGTTCGAGGAGCCCCCGCTCTTGGCGTCGCGGGAGGCTTTGGTGTCGCGCTGTGGTCGCAAACTGAAGGCAAAGAGATGACCGGTACGAGTGAATACTTACGTGAGCTCGATAAGGCTGCCGACGAGATTGCGAATGCTCGTCCTACCGCGGTCAATCTATCGTGGGGCGTTAATCGCGTGCGGGCATTGGCGCATTCGCTCGCAGAAAGTACGCCTGCAGAAATTCATGAGGCACTGCTTTCTGAAGCGCTCAAAATGGAGCAAGAAGACGAAGCCATTAATCGTCAACTTGGCGCTCACGGTGCCGCGCTTTTTACCAAACCTACTAAGTTTTTGACGCACTGCAACGCTGGTTCGCTCGCGACCGCCTTTTATGGCACAGCGCTCGGCGTTATTTACGCAACGGCCGAGCAGGGCAATGTCGAGCACGTGTGGGTTGATGAGACGCGCCCCGTCAATCAAGGTGGACGTCTTACGGCCTGGGAGTTGCTTATGGCCCAAGTTCCTTCAGCGCTCATTTGCGATAACATGGCTGCTTCGGTTATGCGCCATGGATGGGTTGACGCTGTTGTTGTGGGGGCGGACCGTATCTGCGCAAACGGCGACACCGCCAATAAGATTGGCACATATGGCGTTTCGGTACTTGCCAAGGAGCACGGCGTTCCTTTTTATATTGCGGCACCAGCATCGACATTTGATCTCACTCTTGCAAACGGCGATCTCATCGAAATCGAAGAGCGCGACCCTCGTGAGATTGAGGGCGTTACGGTTTCGGGCACCTTTGACCCAGGTGATCCAAAAGTTGCTTCCGCATTCGACAAGCTCACGAGCGACGGGCCCTGCGATTTGCCTATGACCAAGGGTCACCATATGCAAATATCGCGCAAAGGCGGCGGATATGCGTTTGACGCATGGTTTAAAACGACGCCAACGCATGTCGAGTGTTACAACCCCGCGTTTGACGTAACACCAGCGGAAAACATTACGGGATTTATAACTGAAAAAGGAGTAATTTCTCCTGATGAGAACCATAGTTTTGAAGCGGCGATTAAAAGCACAATTGCCGATTAATTCGAAACGATGTTAGTCGGTTGAACCGGAGTAACCTTCGGGAGCTACCGCTATGATTTGATATAACGCAGAAAGGCTGCTTCTCACGCTCTCGAGTGTGCGCTGCAGCCTTTTTACTTCATCGGGGTGTACCTCAATAACCGCTTTGGGGTAATGGTCGCGCACACGTACATAAGAAAACCCCGCTTGACTCACAATATCTTCGGCTTCTTGAGCTCGCTCAAGAGCTTCAAGACTTATGGTCGTGTAGGGGGCAAATCGCGTGGCGAGACAGGGGGCGGAGGGCTTATCCCAGTTCGGGAGACCCATTGCTTTTGAGAGGGCGCGGATTTCTTTTTTCGTAATGCGCTGCTCTGCAAGCGGGCTCTTAATGTTGAGCAGATCGAGCGCCCTTAACCCCGGCCTATCAGTAAACGTGTCATCAAAATTTGTACCATCAACGATGGCGCAATCGGGATATGCGGCAGCAATCTGCGAAAAAATATGATATTTGCAAAAATAGCATCGATCTGGGTGGTTTTCGCGTACTTGCTCAAGGGCAAGCGGGTCAAGCTCTAAGACTGTGAGAGGAAACTTGAGCGAATCTGCCAGCGCTACCGCCTCGTCTGCTTCTTGGCGGGCAATGAGCGGCGTGTGGCAAAAGATGATGTCTGCTTTGTCGCCGAGCGCCCTGCTTGCGACAGCGGCAACAAGGGTCGAGTCAACGCCACCAGAATACGCAACAGCAACGCGGCCATTGTTTTTCATCCACTCCGAGAGATTGTTAAGGTGCGCCTCAAGTTTTTCGGTATTACTCATCTTCATCCGCAATCCAAGGGGTCCAAATAAGAGGCACCTTGTTGTCGATGAGGAGTGCGTAGCGACTGTAGACAAAGAGCGCGTCAGAAAGTCTGTTCAGATAAGCGATGCAGGTTATGTTGAGATCTTTGCCGTGACGATGAAATTCTTCAAGCGCGCGTACTGAAACACGCTCGGCTTCGCGCACAGAGCAGCGGGCAAGATTGAGTCGGACGTTTGCCTCGGAACCTCCGGGAACAATAAAATCATCAAGGTCGGGTAGGTGGGTCGAAAAAGTATCGATAGAGTTCTCGAGATCGATGATGTCTTTTTCACCGAGGGGGTTTTGTGTAGCGGTTGCGTCGTAAAGGCATGCTGCAGCCGTAAAGAGGCGCTGCTGAGCATGAGTGAGCGCGCGTACGAGTGGTGCCCAGGCTGCCTCATGCTCTTGGTTCATGCGTTGCTTGCGAAAAAGCGCTTCACGCGCGAAACCAATCATAGCGATGGCATTGTCGAACTGACCACTCACTTCAATCTCGACTGCACCTTTTGAAACGCGTCCCGTTTCGAGATGGCTTGTCGTTCCTTTATCACCAGTGCCTGTATAGATTTTCATAAGTGGTCCTCCTTAATGCTTGGGCGTAATCAATTGTTCCCTTAAAGGATACGCAATTACCACCTTTCGCGCAGGTAAATATTGTTTTAGAGCGCAAAAACCGCATAATCGAGGGCATGATACGAACATATTGTGCTGGGGTCATGGGTTTCGTGTCGCACGCCAAGAAATTGAATCCTTGATGCTATACTGAAAGGCTAGAACGTACAAGGAGAAAATACTATGTCAAATTCAAAAATTATTATTAAAGGAGCTCGGGAGCATAACCTTAAAAATGTCTCGCTCGAGATTCCCCGCGATAAGTTTGTGGTGATTACTGGTTTGTCGGGGTCCGGCAAATCTTCTCTGGCTTTTGATACGATTTATGCCGAAGGTCAGCGCCGCTATGTTGAGTCCCTTTCGGCATACGCGCGCCAATTCTTAGGTCAAATGAACAAGCCTGATATTGATCATATCGAAGGGCTTTCTCCCGCTGTTTCTATCGATCAAAAAACGACCTCACACAACCCTCGCTCAACGGTGGGCACTGTCACAGAGATATATGACTATCTGCGTTTGCTCTATGCACGCATTGGTATTCCTCATTGCCCTGTGTGTGGTAAGCCGATTCACAAACAAACTTCTGACCAAATTGTTGACCGGATTTTTGAACTTGAAGATCGTACAAAATTTCATGTCCTTGCTCCCATCATCCGTGAGCGCAAGGGAGAGTATCACAAGCTATTTGCTGACTTGAAGGCGCAGGGTTTTTCGCGTGTTCGTGTCGACGGGGAAATGCGTACGCTCGATGAAGAGATTGTGCTCGACAAAAAATTCAAGCACTCCATTGAGGTTGTCGTCGACCGTCTTGTCATGAAAGAGGGTATTCGCACGCGTCTTGCCGAGTCGGTTGAGACCGCGCTTACGCTTGCCGAAGGAATGGTGATGATTGAAATTGTGGGGGGAGAGAAATCAGAGATCCTCACGTTTTCGCAGGCTCTGGCTTGTACGGAGCATGGTATTTCGCTTCAAGAGTTATCTCCCCGTGATTTTTCGTTCAATAGTCCGTTCGGCGCGTGCCCTGACTGTCTTGGCTTGGGTTCGCGTCTTGAGGTTGATAAAAAACTTGTCATAGGCGATGAAGAAAAAAGTATCGCTGAGGGCGTATTTTCGGTCTTCTCAGCGGGTTCAAATTATTATCCTCAAATTCTTGCGGCAGTGGCTCAGCATATCGGCGTCTCTGTTGATACTCCCTGGAATAAGTTACCCAAGAAGGCCCAAAAGGCGTTTTTGGATGGTTTGCCAGGCCAGCGCATTAAGGTTGATTATCATACGCGTGATGGACGCAATACGCACTGGTTTGTTGAATGGAACGGTGTGATTGGTGAAGTTGAGCGCAAGCACAAAGAGAGCGAATCAGAGGGCTCACGTGAAAAGTATGAGCGTTTTATGTCAGTTATCCCTTGTAAGACCTGCCATGGCGCCCGTCTCAAGCCCGAGATATTGGCCGTTACCGTGGGCAATAAGAACATTAATGAAGTAACTTCATTCTCGATTATTGAAACCCTTAAATTTTTTGAGCACCTTGGGCTGAGCGAGCGCGAACTTGCAATCGCTGACCGTGTCATTAAGGAGATAGTTGAGCGCCTGCGCTTTTTGGTTGATGTGGGCCTTGATTACCTCACGCTTGAGCGCGCAACAGCGACCCTATCGGGTGGAGAGGCACAGCGTATTCGCTTGGC
>CALLZE010000039.1 GCA_937858655.1 uncultured Coriobacteriales bacterium | reverse complement strand
TTATGGCTCACTACGTAGGCATCCGTGTTTGACTTCGTATAGAAGTTTGCGCTCGTCAGAAACATCGCGCCGATGACTATAAAGGCTAAAGCCGCAAGAGAAATTGTCAGAATCTTATTTGAAATCTGTTTGGCGCCATACCATCCCAGAGCAGAGAATGCGATTGCGATGAGGGGTTCGATGACGAGATGGAGCCCAAATTTGTAGCCAAATATCATTTCTCCTACAGGGCTGAACTGCCGAGTAATCAAGGTGGCGAGAGAGACGATGATAAGAGATGCGATAAGCGAGGTGTAGGGCTGTTTATCTTCTTTGCGCGCGATGCCAATAAAAAGGCCAATAACTGCGCAACGTATGATAGTGGGGAACACATTGTAAGTTACCGATGTTTGGTCGAGAAGAATAGCTCCCATGGCCTGAAAGGTGAAAATGCCTAAGAGTGCAATGGGCAGAAGCGAAAGAACGTCTTTTGCGGTGAATTTTTGGTTCATGGGCCCCCTCTTTCATTATGATATAAATACTATAAGGTAAAATTTTCGATTTTACTATGAGTTGTTAGAGGGGGAGCGTTGTCTGGATTTGCTGCATATAGTTCATTAATGCGACCAAAGCAATGGATAAAAAATTGCTTTGTTTTTTTGCCGCTGTTGTTTTCACGCATGTATGTTCATCCTAATTTAATTGTGCTTACATGCTCGGCATTTGTGGTTGTTTGTGCGCTTTCTTCGGCAGTGTATGCCTATAACGATTCGCTCGATTATGAGGTGGATAGGGCTCATCCCATTAAGTGCGCACGACCAGTTGCCTCGGGCAAGATAACACCCTGTAACGCTCAGATTTTCTCAGCACTGCTTGGCCTTGTTGCTCTGAGTTTTGCGTGGGTGATTGGCCGTGCGTTTTTTGCGTATGCGCTTATTTACGCGTTGCTCAATATTTCATATTCGTTGAAGTTGAAGCACATTCCCTATGTGGATATTTGCTGCATTGCCTCGGGTTTTGTGTTGCGCATGCTTGCAGGCGCCGCGGCTATCGAAGTCAAAACGTCATTCTTCCTCTTTGCGACGGTATTTTTCTTGTCGCTCTTTATGGCGGCAGGTAAACGTGGGCAAGAACTTAAAGAGATGCGCAATTCAGCACGCCACGTTCTTGGGCTTTATAGCCAGAATGCCATAAAGGTTATTGAAATAGTGAGTATGGTGCTATGTTGCGCTTT
>CALLZE010000038.1 GCA_937858655.1 uncultured Coriobacteriales bacterium | reverse complement strand
TATTGCTGCCGCCTTCGTTTTTGCTCTCGGCATGGTGGTTGCTTTTATTCCCGAAGGTTTGCTCCCAACAGTTACACTCTCACTTGCTATGGCAGTGCAGCGCATGGCAAAAGAGCACGCGCTGGTAAAGCGCCTCTCTGCGGTTGAGACACTCGGTTGCACCAATGTCATTTGCTCGGATAAAACGGGCACACTCACCCAAAACGAAATGACCGTCAATAATATTTGGTTGCCCGAAGGCGCCTATGCCATCACTGGTCTGGGCTATGCTCCCGATGGTAAAGTGCTTTACGGCGATCGCGAGATTACGGTGCGCGATAATCATGGTCTTGAGTTGCTTCTCACAGCAGCGAGCCTCTGTAGTAACGCGCGCATCGTGCCACCAAATCCAAAAAATGATCGTTATACCGTGCTGGGCGATCCAACCGAGGCATGCCTCGGTGTGGCGGCACAGAAAGCAGGGATTAATCTCGAGGACTTGGCGCAGGCGATGCCACGTGTCCGCGAGCTGCCCTTTGATTCGCGCCGTAAGCGTATGACAACAATACACGCGTTTAATAAACCTGTTGAGGGCTACGAGCGCGTTGCCTATGTAAAAGGGGCGCCTAAAGAAGTTCTTGAGCTGTGTACCACCATTTTTGCCGATGGAGCACAGCGTCCTCTTACCGATGCCGAGCGCAAAGCGGTGATGAATGCCAATGATGACTACGCGCGCAGCGGACTTCGCGTGCTTGCGGTTGCCGTGCGTTATATCTCACGTGACATGAACTTGCCCACAGCGCTCAGCGCGTATACGCCCGAACTTATTGAACAAGACCTTACGTTTGTGGGCCTCATTGCCATGGCAGACCCACCGCGTCTTGAGGTCACCGATGCGGTTGAGCTGTGCCATAAAGCAAACATTCGCATCATCATGATTACGGGTGACTATGGTTTGACGGCAGAGAGTATCGCGCGCCGTATTGGTATTGTCCAGGGCGAACATCCGCGTGTTATTTCGGGCGTAGAACTTGAAGAAATGCCTGAAGAAGATCTTAAAGAAGCCTTAAAAGACGAAGTCATATTCGCGCGTGTCGCACCTGAGCAAAAATATCGTGTTGTCTGCAGTTTGCAGGAGATGGGCAATATCGTCGCGGTTACGGGCGATGGTGTTAATGACGCTCCTGCGCTCAAGAAGGCAGACATCGGCGTGGCCATGGGCATCACCGGAACCGACGTTGCCAAAGAAGCTGCTGAGATGATTCTCACCGATGACAACTTTGCCTCAATCGTACGCGCTATTGAAGAGGGGCGTGCGGTTTACAATAATATCCGCAAGTTCCTGCTCTACATTCTTACCAGCAACATGTCTGAGGCGGCCCCTTCGGCGGCGTTTCTCGTATCGCGCGGTGGCATCCCTCTGCCCCTCACTGTTATGCAAATCCTCTGTATCGACCTTGGTACCGATATGGTGCCAGCGCTCGGTTTGGGCGCTGAGCCACCCGAGGGCGATGTTATGGAGCAACCCCCACGCAAACGAAAAGACCGTTTGCTTAATCAACGCATTATTCTTAAAGGTTTTCTGTGGTACGGCATGATTGAAGTCGTGCTTTCAATGGCAGCGTACTTCTATGTAAACCTGACACATGGCTGGCCGAGTGTACCGCTCGCGAGCAGCGGGCATGTCTACCAGATGGCGACCACAATGACGCTTGCAGCAATCGTCTTTTGCCAAGTCGGAATGGTGCTTAATTGCCGCACATCTCGTTTGTCGGTTCTGAAGGTGGGCATATTT
>CALLZE010000037.1 GCA_937858655.1 uncultured Coriobacteriales bacterium | reverse complement strand
GAGCGTTGAATCGCAGACAGGTGGCACTTTAAAGCTCACGCTCAATGATCCTGACCATACCGAAATTCCCGTTTCACGCCGCCGTGTTGCTCAGCTTAAGCAGGAGATGAACATTTAGTCAAATTTCCGGTGGTGAGGGGTAAGCGTGCAAAACTATATTGGGATATTGTCAGATACTCACGGCTCACTTGATGGGCGGGCTCTCTCAGTGTTTAAAGACGCAAAAGTATCGCGCATTTTCCACGCAGGAGATATTGGGCCACTTTCGCTTTTGGCTCGCCTTGAGTCTATTGCGCCGGTGACAGCCGTGCTGGGCAACAACGATTTTAACTTAGACGGATCAGGCATACCTCATCGTACACTTGAGAATATCTGTGGAGTACGCATTGAAATTGTTCATGATATAAAACGGACAACCTTTGATGGGGCGAAAGACATTGTCATATGTGGCCATACGCATCGTCCGGTCAATGTTGTCGAGGGGCTTTCAAATATTTTGGTGATTAACCCCGGATCTGTTACGCGTCCTCGCGTAGCAGAAGGGCCAAGCGTTGCTTTGCTTGAAATCTCAGAGGGGCAAAAGCCTTCAGCACAAATAATCTATCTTGATCAATATGAAGCAGCGCTGAATTCCAGCCATACCTAAGATGCGCCGTTAAAAGGCGTGTGCGAAGGCGGCGAGTTCGTCTAAATCGTGCACTATAATGACGCGGCGGTCGCGCTCGATGAGCGACATAATGTCGCCCTTGCGCTGTGCGTTAAACAAATCGCCCATAGAATAATCTTTATTATCAAGGTTGATATTGCAGGCATTATTATCATCGCCGATGATGATAAAGACGCCGTTGTTCGGCCCGCCCTTGTAGAGCTGCCCCGTAGAGTGAAGGTAACGGGGCCCGCGCGCAATGATAACGGGCACATCAAAGCGTTTTTCTAGTTCAATAGCAATATCGGTGAGTGCCTGCTTCGAGGCAGTTTGCCGCGGCAAGTAACTGAGAAGGCAAAGATATTCGCGGGGTTTTATAAGAGCGGGGAGCTCATCGATGGCATGGGGAGCGGCAACGTAGGGTTCGCCTGCGAGCAGCGCTTTCGTCTTTTCTTTTGAGGCGGCGACATCAGGCTGGTCAAAGGGGTTTACTCCCATGAGAAAACCGAGCAACGCAACAGCGTATTCCCAACGGACAAACTCTGCGCCGATATCGTAGGGCTTAGAGATAATGACTTCTTTTACGGGACCGACCTTTTCAAGCTTTCCGCTCCAAATGCCCAGTTCAACATCTGAATCTTCACGCATGACAAAGACACATTGGTCATCATGCATTACATCGCCAACACGTTCAGGGCACGAGATAATGGGGACAACGCCTTTGCCATTCTTGCCGAGCGATTCCGCGATAAGTTGCTCAAGCCACATGCCAAATGAACGGAAACGCTTAGGGAAAACGAGCATTAGCTTATCGCGACCCTCGTGGAGTGCATCGTTAATAAAGCAGGCG
>CALLZE010000036.1 GCA_937858655.1 uncultured Coriobacteriales bacterium | reverse complement strand
GTTCTATCCCGCCAAACTTGAGCTTACTCAAATGCGTACATTTCTTGATGAGTTTTTGGATGCAACTATACTGAATCGTTCGCAGAGAGATGATATCCGCATAGCGGTTGGTGAGACATTCGCTAATGCGATTACTCATGGCGCCAGAGGTGTCGCCCATCCCTATGTGCGCGTAGATTTGCGTCTTTACCCGCATGAGTTTGTCGCTGAAATTTATGACAATGGCGTAAATTTTGCGGGAGATTTTGAGCCGCCTTCTGATATGTTTCGGGTTCATGGTCGTGGCATCTTGCTCATGAGAGAACTTGCTGATAGTGTTGAATTTATTACTGATGTTGATGACCCCCTTAACCAGGGCACAACGGTTCGCCTTGTGAAACGATTGGATTAGCTCTTGAACCCCATTAAAACGGTATTTTTCGATGCGGGCAATACGCTTTTGTGCCCGTATCCTTCTGTCGGCACCACTATGGCTCGTATTGTCAACGAGGCTGGATTTCTCCATACCGCACAGGATTTTGACGAGCATATGCCAGCATTTTATGACTATTATGCGCATGTCTATGAGCAGGACGAATCTTTCTGGTCGGAGCATGAGCGCCAGCAGAAAATGTGGGTTGACGGCTACAGTATGGTTCTTAAGCGGGCAGGGATACCTCCCGAGTCAATTGAAGAGATTGTCAACGATATATACAACGCGTTCGATGAAGCTGAAGCATGGAAATTGTTTGATGGTGTTGAAGATACTTTTGCCGAGTTAAAGTCGCAGGGGATACGTATCGGCATCATTTCAAATTGGGGCCGCGGACTTGACGTCATTTTGGCTGGGCTCGGTCTTGCTCCCTATACCGATTGCGTCATTGCTTCTGCCGAGGTTGGTATGCATAAGCCTCAACCTCAAATATTTGAGTATGCGTTGGGGCAGTTGGATGCGCATCCTTCGTCTTCGCTTCATGTTGGTGACCACATCATAGCTGATGTTGAGGGCTCAGCTCGCGTGGGGATCACTCCTGTGTTGATTTCGCATGAAGAAAAGACCATGTTTGATCCAACAACACGGTCTTACGCGGAAGGCGTACAGTGCATTTCTTCAGTTCCAGAAGTGCTGCCGATAGTCAGTGCGCGGATGCTTTAGCAGCATCTCAGGAAGCCTTTTAAGGCATATATATTAGAAATAAAAAAGACTCCCCAAAAGGGGAGTCTTTAAGTTTTCTGGAGGCGATGCCCGGATTTGAACCGGGGATAAAGGCTTTGCAGGCCTCTGCCTTACCACTTGGCCACATCGCCACAATGTGTTATGCAATAAAAAAGAGACCGGCTCGGTGCTTTTGAGCCCCAGGAACCGATCCCTAGTAGTATCACTGGAGCGGAAGACGGGATTCGAACCCGCGACCCCAACCTTGGCAAGGTTGTGCTCTACCAACTGAGCCACTTCCGCGCGAGAAAATATATTACCGAATACAGCCGAAGTTAGCAAGTACTTCACACAATTTTTCTGAAAAATTAAACTTTTCTTACCTGCATCTCAACAATATTTTAGGCAAAACATGTAAAAGAAATGAACTCACGAAAAGAAAGTGGATTTGGCGTGATATTTGAGGTGAGTAGCGGTATGCTTTCATTACAGAAGGAAGTACTGCTTCCTTTACCTGTGGTTCTAATCAGCAAGTTGAAAGGAGCTCTTATGCAGGTCAAAGTATCGGGACGCCACATGGCGGTCACAGAGCCCATCAAAAGTTACATCGAAGAGAAAATCCGTAAAGCAGAAAAGGTGATTGACAGCGACTCCCTCGAAATCGAGATCGTCATTAGTCACGACAAAAACCCGTCCATTCCCAATCAAAATCATGTAGAGATTACGGGCTTTTCAAAGGGCTACCGTTTGCGTGTTGAGGAAAGCGCGCCTGATATGTATGAAGCAATTGATCTTGCCACTGATCGCTTTGAGCGGCAGGGGCGAAAATATAAAACGCGCATTCTTGCGCGCAGACATGCGCGCGGGGAACTGAGTAAAGCTACTTTAGAAGAAGTCGAAGAGAGCTTCAAAGAACTTGAGCCCATGGGTTCGGTTGTGCGTTCAAAGCGTATCGAGCAAAATCCCATGACTGAGGACGAAGCGATTTTAAGAATGGAGATGCTTGGGCACGATTTCTTCATGTTCGTTCTTGATCCGACGGGCGAGAAGGCTGTGGTCTACCGCCGCGCGGCCGGTGACTATGGTCTTTTGAGAATGGATGACTAATTGCCTAAATCTTCCATTTATTTCATTTAAATGACGACACGTTAATCGGCTCTTAACATTTTCTTAAAAACCAGCGCCAAGCGTTCTTTGGCGCTGGTTTTTTCTTGACACTCATTCAGGTTGTATTACTCTGTATCTACATTTTTACTGAGGACGGGGGAGTACATGGAATACCAAGATGATCTTTTGTTCGAAAGCGCCGGCACGCAACCAACGGTAAGTAAGATCTCTGAAGTCGAGTCAATGCTTGTCAAGAAAAAATTGCACACGATAGATTTTGAAAAACAGAGCACATCCATCGATCAACTATGCAAAAAAATTGGGTTAGAGAGGCTGGTATCACATCCCTATCTGCTGGCACTTTGGTCTCGAGCGAAATATGCACTGGGCGAATATTATGAATCGCTTCGACTATCGCGCATCGTCAGCTCAATCGTTGATGAAAGCAGCCAATGTGAACTCCTTTGTGATGAATGGATAGTGCAGGCCCAATCATACCTGGCCCTTTCTGATCTGACTCAAGCTGAGTCGGCACTCAAGAAGGCCACGCATCTCTGTGGAAGCGATCCTCGACAACTGCATTTAGTTGAATTCTTGAATTTACGTATTTTGGCGGCACGGGGTGATTTTGACGGCGCGCTCGTCAAAGCGACGCGTATGCATGCGGAAAGCAAAAATTTTGTACATGATATTCACCTGCGAGCAATAATTTTTGTCCTTGCTTCACTGGGCTCTCAGGGGAAGACTCTCTCGTTTGAAAGTTTGGGTGATATTGAGTGCAGCGAACCGGATCAACTCAATTTACCTTATGCGGTTAGGCAAGAATATTGTTTTGCGCGCATGATACTTGCGCACGAACTCATTTTGCGGGGAAGCGTCGAGCGTGCGCGTGATTTGCTTCCTTCAAGTGAAGAAATGCCCAAACGGTTCCTGCCGCTGTATAAGGTTATTGAGATTGAGATCGAACTGCTTTCGGGAAACTTTGAAAAAGCGCTCATCGATTCGGAAGTAACGACGCTCGGAAGCGCTCATGGGCTGAGCCGGACCGAGTTATTTGTTTACAGCTGGACACGCCTCCTCGCCCTTTTGGGCCACTCAACACCTGAACTATTTAGCATGCAAGCTATGCGACTCAAAAATGCTATTGAGGGCACACAGAGTTCTCTCGTGCGAACACGAACGTTTCTTTTTGCTGCGCTTGCGTGTTGTTTAACGCATGATTATGAGCAAGCTCATTTGCTTATGCAAAGCGTTCAAAATGAGGGCTCTTTTGAAAACGATCCAAATAACAGGCTCATGAGTTTTTTGGTGCGAGCAATAATGGCCTATCGAAGAGATGAACTTGATGATTTCTTTCAGACGTGGATGAGCCAGAGTTCCTGTAGCCTTGTTACCAAAGAGAATCATCTTTATGCTTTTGTGTGTCTTCACGCTCATCCCTTATTGGCCGAGCTTATTCTGAAAGCACAGATGGTCGATGGTTCTTTGCATAAGATACTTGACCACGCTCAGGAAGAGATTCTATTTGAGCGCGCGCACCTTGGCATATTGGAAGAGAAGGATTGGCTAAAAATTCAACGGCTTTTTGGCGACCTCAAGAGTGAGCAAACGGGCCAATACAACAAAAAAGTCATGTTTAGTGTATCGATGCTAGGCAGTCTCAGTATTTCGTATCGTGGACAAAAAATCCCTTTAAGTGGGTGGCACCGCGGGAAGACGCGCGAGCTTTTTTGCGCAATCGCTCTGCAGGCAGGCCATGAAATATCGCGTGATGAGGTAATTGAGCGCCTTTGGCCCAATCGTGATTTTCTTCAGGCGCGCAACAGTTATTACGTGGCTTGGTCATCAATGAAACACTATCTTATGGGGATTGATGAAAACTTTAAGATGTTGGTGCCTCCTTATTCAAGCGGATCTCATGGGTATATCGACACAACAATGTGTTCAGTGGATGTTCTCGATTTCGAAAGCGAAATTATGCAGGCACGAAAAGCTCAAAGTCGCGGGGAAGATACGGTAGCTTTGCATCACTATGGACAAGCAGCCAGCCTGTATTGTGGAGATTTGCTTCCTGGTGATCTTCATGTAGATTGGCTCACTCAGCCCCGAGAATACTATCATTGCCTCTATATTGAGGGCATGATTGCAGCGGCTGAGATATGCCTCAGCTCGCAACAACCACAAAGGGCAATCGAGTTTATCGAGAGCGCTCTTCACAAAGATAGATCTCGCGAAAAACTTTATGAAATCGCAATGCGCAGTTATGCCCAGGCATCGCGGAGAGAAGATGCGCTTAATGCTTATCTTGCATGTAAAAAATATCTCAATGAGGAGTTCGGTCTTGATCCAAGCGCTTCTCTTCAAAAGTTTTATGTTTCTCTCATTTCTGAGTGAAAATTGTTGGTGGTCGTTTTATGGAGGGCTTGGGCCCTCCAACGACCAAAACTTGATAATGCGTTACAATTAAGAGTCCATTGGTGAAGAAAGAGATATGACTCAAAACTCTCAACATAAAGCGCTTTCACTCAGGTATGCGTTTGCTTACGCAGGAACACTTGCCCTGGTTGCTTCAGCCGCTTTTTTCCCTTCGGTTTCAGCTGACGCGACTTTTTCTTCGCTGCGTGGTTTTGTTTTTGCCCATGGTGGCAATTACGCTCAGAGCGCTATTCGCTCTCAAGAGTTGGGGCGTTCTACTGTTCGCTCATATTATTCCTGGGTTATGCTGCTCGCTCTTATCGGTGGCTGTGTGCTTGCCTCGAGGTATCGTGCCGCTCATCCCAAGACGCAGTTCAATACGGTTTCGTGTGTAAATAGCCCAGTTCATTCACGCGGGTATTTTTTGCCGCTTATTCGAGGCCCCTCACTCTGAATTTGTCTCAACACTATACGCTGACAAATAAGGAGCAATAATGGCAAACTTTCTCAAAAAATTACTGACGGCCGGAGAAGGCCGCCAGCTTAAAGAGTACGAAGCAAAGGTCGAACTTATCAACGCGCTTGAAGACGAGATGCGCGCCTTGAGCGACGACCAAATTCGTGAACTCACGGAAAAACTAAAAAAGCGTGTCCAAGAGGGCGAAGAAACTCTCGATGACATTTTGGTTGAAGCTTTCGCTGCAGTGCGAGAGGGCTCACGCCGCGTTCTTGGCATGCGTCATTTTGATGTCCAACTTATTGGTGCGATGGTTCTTAATGATGGAAAAATCGCAGAAATGAAAACGGGTGAGGGAAAAACGCTGGTAGCGACAGCTGCAGTGTACCTCAATGCTCTTGCGGGAAAAGGCGTTCATGTTGTTACCGTAAACGATTATTTGGCCAGCCGAGACTCTGCGTGGATGGGCAAACTCTATAACTTCATGGGTTTGAACGTAGGCCTCGTTGTGCCAGATATGCCCGATGAGTTTCGCAAAGAAGCTTATGATGCGGATATTACTTATGGTACGAACTCAGAGTTTGGTTTTGACTATCTTCGCGACAATATGGTTACCACATCTGAGGGGCGCGTACAGCGCGGATACCATTTTGCGGTTGTTGACGAAGTCGACTCAATTCTTATCGACGAAGCGCGTACGCCTCTCATTATTTCTGGTGCGGGAGCAAAGTCTGCGCATATCTACAAGGACTTCGCTAAGGCGATTCCTCGCTTACAAAAGGATATTGATTTTGAGCTCGACGAAGCCCACAACACCTGCGCGCCAACTGAGGCTGGTATTGAAAAGGTTGAGCGCCTCTTAAATATTGAAGATATTTATGCAGACCCATCAGGCCAACTGGTGAACCATTTGCAGCAAGCACTGAAGGCGGAGTACTTATTCCATCGCGATGTGAATTATTTGGTTGCCGATGGCGAAGTCTTGATTGTTGACGAGTTTACTGGACGCCCGATGTATGGTCGCCGCTACTCAGAGGGTCTTCATCAGGCAATTGAAGCCAAAGAGAAGGTTTCGATTCGCGAAGAAAACCAAACCCTCGCGACGATTACCCTTCAAAATTACTTCAGAATGTATGAAAAACTTTCAGGTATGACTGGTACGGCTATTACCGAAGACAAAGAATTCAGAGAAATCTACAACCTTCCGGTTATGGTTATTCCGACGAATCGTCCTATGGTTCGAGATGACCGCAATGATTTGGTTTATCGCTCTGTGGAGATTAAGTTCAATGCGGTCGCTGATTTCGTGGCTGAGCGACATGCTGCTGGTCAGCCCTGCTTGCTCGGTACGATTTCTATTGAAAATTCTGAGCGGCTCTCAAGGTTGTTGAAAAAGCGGGGTATTCCTCACAACGTTTTGAACGCAAAGCATCATGCTAAAGAAGCCCATATTATTGCGCAGGCGGGACGTTTTGGCGCTGTCACCATTGCGACCAATATGGCTGGTCGTGGTACTGACATTTTGCTCGGCGGTAATCCAGAGCTCTTGGTTGATGACTTCTTACGCAAAGATGGTATTGATCCCGCTGAAGCTACTGATGAACAACGCGCAAAAGCCCTCGTTCAAGCACAGGAAACTTGTGCGGAAGAGCGTGAAAAGGTTGTAGCGGCGGGCGGTTTGGCTGTGCTTGGTACCGAGCGCCACGATTCTCGCCGTATCGACAATCAATTGCGCGGTCGAGCTGGCCGTCAAGGCGACCCTGGTCTATCGCAATTTTACCTTTCTCTCGAAGACGATCTTATGCGTCTTTTCGGGGGAGACCGTATGGACCGCATTGCTTCAATGTTGCAGTCAGCAGATGTTCCCGATGACATGCCCATTCAGGCGGGTCTTGTAAGTAAGGCCGTTGAGTCGGCGCAGCGTCAAGTTGAAACTATGAACTTTGCGTCACGTAAGTACGTTCTTGAATATGACGACGTTATGAATAGTCAGCGCGAGGCCATTTATGGCGAGCGTACAAAGATTCTTGATGGCAAGGATATTCATGAACGAGTTCCTGAGCTTATTGGCGACATGATAACTAAGCGTCTTGAAGATTATGTGCCTTCGCAAAGCTACAAGGACGATTGGAATCTCAAGGGTCTTGAGGCATGGTATCGAGGGTTTGTTAACATCTCTGATGCGGTTATCCCTTTGGCCGAAGCGAGTGATTCTCCCTATGAGTTGGGCGATAAGTTGACCGACCTCGCTCTGCAACATTACGCAAAGCGGGAAGAAGAAATCGGCGTGGATAATATGCGTGAGCTTGAGCGTCAGGTTATGCTGCGCGTGATTGACACGCGCTGGATGGCTCACCTTCAAGAGATGGATTATCTCAAAGAAGGTATTGGTCTGCGCGCGATGGGCCAGCGAGATCCAATTGTTGAGTATAAAAATGAAGCCTACGATATGTTTGCGTCTCTCGTAGATGCCATTAACGAAGATTTCCTCAATACGATTTATCATGTTGAGGTCGTCGAGGAGCCTCAGCCCGAGCCAACCTATCTGAAAAATGCAAGCTACTCTGCTCCACAGGAGACAAGTGCGTTTGAAGGTGTTCAGGCATCTCCTCAGCAAAATGCTGCCATGGCGGGTTCTCCCGACGCAACCGTCAAGGCTTCGACGGTCAAGAAAGACAAGGATGACCCCTACGCAAACGTTGGACGTAATGACTTGTGCCCCTGTGGAAGTGGCAAAAAGTTCAAGAAATGTCATGGAGCGTAGCATTAAAAGATGCTAGAAAATTATCAACAAGAGATTGAACAACTGAGCGCGCGCATTGAGAAGATGCACTCCTTCTTGCACATTGATGATAAGACGGACGCGCTCGTTGAACTTGAAAAGCAGAGTGCGGAGGCCTCCTTTTGGGATGATGCCCAAAAGGCCTCTGATACCATGACCCGCATAACGCGCATGCGCAATGAGATTACGCTCTACGAACGGGTTGTTGATCAGCTTCAGGATTTAGACACTGCTTATGGATTGTCGCTTGAAGAAAATGATGAGACGCTCAATGCTGAGTGTCGCATTTTGATTGACGATCTCCAAAAGTCGGTTGATCAACTCGAAATCGCGAGTTGGTTCACGGGCGAATTTGATGAGTCGGACGCGATTGTGACGATTGTCCCTGGCCAAGGGGGCTTAGAAGCCCAAGACTGGACGGAAATGCTTTTCAAGATGTATGTGCGCTATGCCGAGTCAAAAGGTTGGAAAGTCGATGTACACGATGCTCCAGCGGGAGATGTGATAGGTCTCGATAGGGCTACTTTTACGGTTCATGGCCTCAACGCATACGGCATGTTGCAGGCTGAGCAAGGCGTTCATCGGTTGGTGCGCATTAGTCCCACTGATGTTAAAAAACGTCGCCAGACAACGTTTGCCGGTGTGACAGTCCTTCCTGTTCTCCCTGATGAGGTTGAGGTTGATATTAAGGATGAGGATTTGCGCATCGACGTCTATCGTTCAAGCGGCCCAGGTGGCCAATCGGTTAACACGACTGACTCGGCCGTGCGGATTACTCATATTCCTTCAGGCATAGTTGTTACGTGTCAAAACGAAAAGTCTCAGCATAAAAACAAGGATTCCGCCCTCTCAATTTTGCGTGCTCGACTCTATGAAGCAGAAAAAGAAAAGCGCGAAGCTGAGCTTGAGGAGTTGCGAGGCCCACGCGCGGAAATTACATGGGGCAGTCAAATTCGCAATTATATTTTGTATCCCTATCAACTGGTAAAAGACGTCCGAACAGGCATTGAAACGGGCAATGTTGATGCCGTGCTAGCGGGAGACATCGATAACTTTATCGTTGCGTTTCATCAGCAGCGCGCTGCTGGAACGCTCGGTCAACATGCGGTCAAGGAGTAACCATGCTCAAAGCAGACCTTCATATTCACACCGTTGCCTCGGGACATGGCTATTGTACGTGGACCGAAAACGCCGAGGCGGCTGTCAAAAAAGGCATGGAACTTATTGCGTTCACTGATCACGGCCCTCATGTTCCTGAGGGTGCGCATCCTTGGTATTTTTGGGATCTCAAAGTGACGCCTTCAGTCTATAAGGGCATGCGAGTTTTGAACGGGTGCGAGGCAAACATCGTCAATGATTCTGAGACGGGTCTCGACTTGCCGAATGACCTACTTGAGGCTCTCGATTTTGTTGAGGTAGGTTTTCATTCTTTATGTGGCTTCGATGGCAAAGATCGCGCAAGGAATACGGATGCCGTGGTTCAAGTTTTGGAAAACCCTTTTGTTGATCAGTTAAATCATCCGGGCAATGACGAGCGCTACCCCCTTGATCTTGAGCAGGTTATTGTTGCCGCAAAAAAGAACAATGTCATCATTGAGCTCAATAACCACTCTTTCGATCCGCACGGTTCAAGAGGAGGCACGCACGAGCGCGAAAAAGAGTTCGCTCGCGCTGCGTTTGAGGCAAACATTCCAATCGCCGTTGGTTCGGATTCACATTATTTCAACACTATTGGCATTTTTGACGACGCTCTCGCCGCGGCGGATGAAATCGGGATTCCTCACGATTATTTTGTTAATCGTGACGCGCAGAGTGTTATAAACCATCTTGAAGCAAAGCGTCCTCGTACGCGCATCAATTGGGGCCCAATTATTTCATAGAATGGTCGCAATATGGTGCCAACGACGCTCATACTTTGATACGATGAAATTACGAAAGTTCACTCCGGGTAAAGAAAGAGAAGACATGCCAAATACTACGTTCGATTTCGAAACGGTTGCCAGAAAAGCAACTCGTATGCGTATCGACATTATCGAAATGCTTACCGCTGCTGGCTCAGGCCATCCGGGCGGTTCGCTTTCGGCAGCAGATATTGTTGCAACGCTTTATTTTGGGGGAGTGCTCCGTTACGACGTTGCACATCTTGATGACGCAAATCGTGACAGATTTGTGCTCTCAAAAGGTCACGCGGCTCCTGTGCTCTATGCCGCACTGGCAGAGGCGGGGATTATTGAACGTTCAGAATTGAGAGGTTTGCGCCAGTTGGGGCACATGCTCCAAGGTCACCCTGACGCCTTAAAAACCCCTGGCGTTGAAGTATCGACTGGTTCGCTCGGACAAGGTCTTTCGATTTCATGTGGTATGGCTCTTGGAATGAAGCTTGACAGTGCCCCCGGAAAAGTATTTTGTTTAATGGGCGATGGCGAGCTCCAGGAGGGTCAGGTATGGGAGGCAGCCATGTTTGCCGCCCATCGTAAGCTCGATAACCTTGTGGCTATTGTTGATAATAATGGTCTCCAAATAGACGGGCGCGTTGAAGACGTTATGTCATTGGGAGATTTGCCCGCAAAGTGGCGCGCGTTTGGTTTCGATGTCATCGAAATCGACGGCCACGATATTGAGGCAATCCATCAAGCCCTGACGACGCCGATTTGCCCAGGAAAGCCGCGCGTAATTATTGCGCGCACGCACAAGGGGCAAGGTGTTTCATTTATGGAGGATCAGGCGAAATGGCACGGAAACGCTCCTTCTGAAGAGCAAGGTAAACTCGCGTGCGATGAGATTCGCGCGAAGGGAGGCGATTGTTCATGTCAGTAGAGAAGAAAGCCACGCGTGCCGCCTATGGTGAAACGCTTATTGAATTAGTTGAGCAGGGTCATAATATCGTAGCTATTGAAGCTGATCTTTCGGGCTCAACAACAACAAAAAAGCTCGGTGAAGCTTATCCCGATCGCCTTGTGAATGTGGGTATTGCCGAGCAAAACATGACCGATATTGCTGCTGGCCTTGCGGCAACGGGACGCATTGCTTTTACGGGCTCCTTTGCTGTGTTCGGTGCGGGTCGTGCTTACGAGCAAATTCGTAACACGGTTTGTTATAACAACTACGACGTAAAAATTGCGCCTACTCATTCAGGCATCACGGTTGGCCCTGATGGTGGAAGCCATCAGATGGTGGAAGATATCGCGCTTATGCGTGCTCTTCCTCGGATGCGCGTTCTTGTTCCAGCTGATTACGCATCGGCTAAGGCGGCAATCGCGCTCGCGGCAAAAACGCCTGGCCCCTTTTATATTCGCCTTGGACGCGCGGCCGTTCCGCAAGTTCATGAGGGTGGCTTTGAGCTTGAGTTGGGTAAGGCATACGTTTTGCGCGAGGGAAGCGACGTAACGCTCGCTGCTTGCGGTATTGAGGTCGCTCAGGCGCTTGAGGCTGCTGAAATATTGGCACAAGAGGGTATTAGCGCGGAAGTCATCGATATGGTGAGCGTAAAACCGATTGACGTTGATACGCTAGTTGGTTCCGTGGCGAAAACAGGGCGTATTGTTACTTGCGAGGAACATTCAGTTCTCGGGGGCTTGGGCTCTGCGATTTCTGAGGTTCTTTCTGAGGTGCGTCCAACACCTACGCGTCGTATTGGTATGGCGGATTGTTTTGGTACATCAGGATCTCCTGACGAGCTCATTTCTTACTTCAATTTGGATGCTGAATCAATTGCTCAAGCAGCACGTGAACTTGTTGGGTAATAAAAATGGAGTTTTTTTAGCCGTTAGGTAACGATAGGTTTAAGAATGTTTGAAAAGGCGCCGAAGAATCGGCGCCTTTGCTACACTTTAAGGTACATGAAAGAAATGTGTTACGTCTTATCAAAGGAGACACACTTTGGCTGACATTAATTCTATTGAGGAGACGCTTGATAACATCATTCCCGATGTCAATCGTCAAGCTGTCCCTACGGCTCCGCCCCGCTCAAAAGGCGCGCCCATGATTCTGATGCGCAATGTCGAGAAGCGCTACGTTGCCGAAAAAGCTGCCCTTGAGGGTGTGAATGTTGAGGTATCAAGCGGCGAGTTCGTGTTTATCGTTGGCCATTCAGGTTCAGGTAAATCCACGTTTATTCGCATGCTTCTTCGTGAAGTGCTCCCCACAAAGGGCCAGATTGTTGTAGCAGGCTATGACTTGGCGAATATGCGCAACTCGCGCGTGCCTTATTTGCGCCGCAACATTGGTTGTGTTTTCCAAGACTTCAAACTTCTTCCTAATAAGACAGCTTTCGAAAATGTTGCTTTTGCTCTGCAGGTAATTGGCAAATCGAAGCATGTTATCAACACGCAGGTTCCTGAAGTGCTGGGACTAGTGGGACTCAAGGATAAAATTAATAGTTACCCCAACGAACTATCGGGCGGTGAGCAGCAACGTGTTTCTATCGCGCGTGCTTTTGTTAATCGTCCGCCCATGCTTCTCTGCGATGAGCCAACAGGTAATCTCGATCCGCAAACATCGTTGGGCATCATGAAACTTCTTGAGCGCATTAATAAAACGGGCACAACCGTTGTTATTGCAACGCATGATCGTGAAATGGTAAACAATATGCGCCGTCGCGTTATTGCGCTTGATGGCGGACATGTTGTACGCGACCAGGATAGGGGTGTTTACGGTTATGTCGACTAACCCCGCTTACTTCTTGCGCGAAGCTGGAACAAGTTTCAAACGCAATTGGGTCATGAGCCTTGGTGCAATTATCACCATCTTTTTGTCACTGCTTCTCATTGGTACCTCGATGATGGCGAGCAAGGTCATTAATTCACTGGTTACCAACGTTGAATCAAAAGTATCAATTCAGATTTTTATTAAAGATGACGCTGCCACGCAGGATATCGAGGTTTTACAGCGTAAGTTGGTGACTGATTCTTTGGTGAAGTCGGTCAACTTTACAACCAAAGAGCAGGCGCTCGAGAATTTCAAAAATACAATGTCTCAGTCTCCTGAGGTTGTAGAAAACCTTGAGGGCAATCCGCTTCCCGCATCGCTCGATATTGAGCTTAAGGATGCGCGTGATGTTCAGACGGTTGTCGACACCATCAAGAAATCTGAAACATTTGCAAAGATTGCAGACCATCCTGAAGATCCGGAAAAATCGCTCAAATATGGCCAGCAAATCGTCAAGAAACTCTTCGCCTTTACGCGTATTGTGCGTATTGTTGGAGCCCTCTTTGTTGTCATGCTTGCCCTTGTATCGTTGATATTCATCAACAATACCATTCGTCTTGCCATTTATTCTCGACGCCAAGAGATTGCGATTATGCGTCTCGTGGGTGCGAGCAATTGGTTTATTCGGGCACCGTTCATGCTTGAAGGTATATTTCAAGCGCTTATTGGAGCTGGTCTCGCTATTGGCGGCATGCTTACCATTCAGTTCGCGGCGATACCAAAACTTCAGTCGACCATCTCGTTTATGCAGTTCAATCTCGCGACATCAACGACTCTTGGCATATCGGGCATGCTCATCATTTTGGGCTGTGCTATTGGTGCTTTTGGATCGTGGCTTGCCATGCGTAAATATCTCAAGATTTAATACTGTTTGTTAACGTGTCTTTAAAGTGCCGAGCTTCTTGCTCGGCACTTTGTGTTACTTTTATAGAAGCGTCACCATTGCTCGAGCAAACTGCTATTCTTGCAAGAGTATTACCTCGTAAATCTGACTATCTTGTAAAGGATTCTTATGTCGCGCGTTTTTAAGATTGTCATCTCAGTTTTTCTTGCCTGCATTATCGGACTGGGTGGATTCATTGGCGGTTTTTTCGTTTCTTCCTCTATGAGCAATATGCGTTCAGTCGGCACTGAATCAACCTCTGGTGTAATAAAAAATACCGGGATGATGGGCCAAATGCAGTCGGGCTCTCAGAAGCTCACCTTGAGCGATACGGTGTCTGCTGTCTATCAGCTTATGAAAGACAGTGCTTATGAGGTGCCTTCAGAAACAACCGCGACGGCGGGCGCGATTAACGGTATTCTTCAAAGCACGGGTGATACGCACTCTCGCTATATGCCTGCAAAAGAATTTAGTCAATATTCTGAAGAAATAGATGGCCAGTTTGGTGGCATAGGCGTTGTCATGTCAGAAAAGAATGGGACCGCCTATGTTGTTGAGGTCTACAAAAACACACCAGCTTCAAAGGCGGGCATAAGAACAGGCGACCTTTTTTATAAAATTTCGGGCAAAACCTCAGATAAGTGGACGACGCAGCAAGTTCAAAAATTGGTAAAAGGTGAGAAAGGCACTAAGGTCACCCTCACTATGATTCGCCCCAAGAAGACGGATGCAAAATTTACTTCACTGAAAGAAGTTGAGGGTAAGAAATATACTGTAACCTGTACGCGTGCAATGATTACCGTACCTAATGTGCGTTCGTCAATGAAGGCAGGCAACGTGGGATATATTCGCCTCGGTGAATTCAATAATCTCGCATCAAAGCAAGTTGGCAATGCCGTGAAGAAATTGCAAAAGCAGGGCGCGACATCACTTGTTCTTGACCTTCGCGAAAATCCTGGCGGCCTCATTAAAGAGGCGGTAAACACTGCTTCACTCTTTATTGATAAGGGCGTCATTGTAAAGACTCATTCTCGCAACAAAGTTTCGAATGAGACGTTTAAAGCAACGGGTAAAAAGATTACTAATTTGCCGATGGTTGTCTTGATTGATGAGAACTCAGCCTCTGCTTCAGAGATTGTTTCGGGTGCTTTACAGGACTATAAACGAGCAACACTTGTGGGTACAAAATCTTATGGAAAAGGAAGCGTACAAGCGCAATATCCTTTGACCGACGGAAGCGCGATTCTGCTGACAATTCAGCATTATTTGACACCAAAGAATCAGGACATTAATGGCAAGGGACTCACGCCTGACATTCTTGTCAAAATGGATCCTATGAAGCAGCAGAGCACTAAGACGGATATTCAACTTCAGCGAGCGCTGAAAGAGGCGCAAAAGAAAGCAAAATAGCGCCCAAAAAATAAAGGAGCTCTTGTGAGCAAAAAGAAACGGTCGTTCCACAAAAAGTCACAGTCTCACGACTTTTTAGTGGGGCGACTTTTCGTTACAAAGCGGGGCAGCGGATTCGTTACAGCGCACGATCAAGAATATTTTATTTCGGCAAAAAACTGTAATGGCGCCATGCATGGCGATACCATTGCGTTTCGCCCGCAGGGGAAAAATCATTTGGGCAAGACGGCGCGCGTGGTACGTGTCACCGAGCGAGCGCATACTGAGATAATCGGTCGGTTTGAGCACTTTGGCTCACTCGGCG
>CALLZE010000035.1 GCA_937858655.1 uncultured Coriobacteriales bacterium | reverse complement strand
CTTCCGATCTACTCGGCGTCGTTATTCCCCGTGATAAGCGCATTACTTATGACGCTTTTGTTGATAGCGCTCATTCTGTGAAGGCTAATGAGGGGGATTGGGTAAAAGCAACTATCTCCGCGTATCCAACAGCTCACCAATCCCTTCAGGTTGTCATCACGGAAGTAATTGCTCACGAGAGTGAACATGAGGTGCTCCCTGAGGCGGTCATCCTTGCCGCTAACGATATTAAGCCAGGTTTCACGCCTGAGACCATGCGCGAAGCCAAGAGTCTAGCGCTTCCCACAGAGAAGGAACTGATTGCTGACACATTGCGTCGCGATATTCGAGCGCGCGCAACTTTCACTATTGACCCAGTAGATGCACGCGATTTTGATGACGCCCTTAGCATTGAATTTTTGGATCAGGGACGCATACGTCTCGGCGTTCATATTGCAGACGTAACTCACTATGTTGAATCCGAGAGCGCGATTGATCGAGACGCGAGGATAAAGACAACGAGCACCTATCTGCCAACCCGCGTTATTGCTATGCTCCCTGAGGAGCTTTCTCAAGAATTGTGCTCGCTGAACCCTCATCAAGATCGTCTCACGATGAGCGTTGATATGGTGTTTGATGATGAAGGAAACCTTCTCTCTCATGACATCTATTCCAGTGTGATCTGTTCATCCCAACGCTATAGCTATGATGAAGTTCTTGGGATGCTGCGAGGTACGATACCGTTTCGGACCGAAGAGCAAAAACGGGCGCTGACAACCCTTAATACGCTGGCTCAACAGCTCTGTCTTATGCGTGAAAAGCGTGGCGGGCTCGATTTCAATACGCGTGAAACAAAAGTATTGTGTGATCAAGAGGGCCATCCTGTTGATATCGCGGTGCGGACAAAAACAGATGCGACTCAGATGGTAGAGGAGGCTATGATTTTGGCCAATGAAGTTGTCGCGACGTACCTCAATAAGGAGCGCGTTCCTTCAGTGTATCGAGTTCATGAGCCTCCCAATGCCGATGCTCTTGACGGCATTGCTGAATCGCTCAAAGAGTTTGGGTATCAGTTGCCAGCGCACAGCGACGTGACTTCACGCACATTTCAAAGCATCATTTCGGCTTCACTCGGGCGTCCTGAGGAATATATCGTATCAACGCTCTTGTTGCGCACGCTTAAGCAGGCCTATTATTCTCCGGAGCCGTTGGGCCATTTTGGACTTGCAAGCGAGTACTACTCGCATTTTACGTCACCAATTCGACGCTACCCTGATGTACTAGTGCATCGCATTCTAAAAATTGTTCTGCGCGGAGAAAAGGATTCTCCTCAATTAGAGGAATTGCGCGCCGAACTTGAAGGACTCTGCCAGCATTGTTCGGTGGGGGAGCGCAACGCGCAAAATGCTGAACGAGAGGCTACTCGCTATAAGCTGTGTGAATATCTTAAAGACAAAGTGGGAGAGACATTTGAGGGAGTCGTTTCCAATGTGGCCCATTTCGGTCTCTTTGTGACGCTCGATAATTCTGCGGAAGGTCTTGTTCACAAAGCCAATATGCCAGCGCATGATTCTTGGGCCTTTGACGCGCAAAAACATATGCTCGTTAATGAAAAACGCTCGAAACATTATCGCCTTGGCCAGCCAATACGTGTAGTATTGATATCTGTTAACCTTGAAGAAGGGTTCTTGGATTTTAAGTTAGTTGAATAGTTGCCTCTTATGCAGAAGGGGCAATGTCATACGAGTGGAAGAGAGAAAAGATGAAGAAGCAAGACCTAGAGTTTTTGAAAAATCTCGTTGAAGCACCATCACCATCGGGTTATGAAGCACCTGCAGCGGCAGTACTTCGTGAGCGACTTGAGAAAAGTGCCGATAACGTAAGCACGAATGTTATGGGTTCTGTACACGCCGAACTTAAAGCAAAAGGCGCAAAACAGAGCGTTATGCTTGCGGGACACATTGATGAGATTGGTCTCATGGTTAATTACATTAGCCCAGAAGGATACATTTCTTTTAAGGCTATTGGTGGCGTAGACGCGGCAATTCTCCCAGGTATGCGTGTTATGGTTCACACCGCTTCTGGTGATTATCTTGGAGTAATGGGACGCAAGCCTATCCACTTGATTGAGACAGAAGAGCGCACAAACGTCACAAAGATTGAGAAACTCTTTATTGACATGGGTATGGGTGGCGAAGAGGTTAAGAAAATCGTTCGCATTGGTGACTGCATCACCTTTAATATTGATTTTGTTGAGTTCGGAAAAGACCTTATCGTATCACGTGCAATGGACGATAAAATGGGCGCTTGGATTTCTGCGCGTGTTCTTGAAGAAGTGAAAGCGCGAGGCGGAGCCAAGGTTGACTTAATCGTTGCGGGTACTGTTCAGGAAGAAGTTGGCCTTCGTGGAGGAGAGACTTCAGCGTATGGCATTGACCCAACAATTGGTATAGCTGTTGAGGTTGGACACGCAACCGATTATCCCGATATTGATAAGCGCAATCATGGCGAAAATATTGTAGGACAGGGACCAATTATTGGACGCGGTCCAAATATTAACCCAGTACTCTTTGATATGCTCGTTGCGGCTGCTGAGAAGGCTGGTGTGCCTTACCAGATTGGTGCTGAGCCTCGTGGTACCGGTACCGATGCCAATGCCATCCAACTCTCTCGTGGAGGCAAAGTTGCTGGTGTGCTGTCAGTGCCATTGCGTTATATGCATACTCCTAATGAGGTTCTTTCAAAAGATGACCTCGAAGCATCAGTCAAACTTCTTACTGAGTTCATTTTGATGCTCGAAAACGAGACTGACTTTACTCCGCGCATTGCTCAATAGTCTAGGGATAATGGAAAAGAACGAACGCAACATATCAACCAATAAGAAGGCATATCATGAGTATGCGATTCTCGAGACGTTTGAGTGCGGTATTGCTCTGACTGGTACCGAGGTTAAGTCTATTCGTGAAAATGGGCTTTCTTTGAAGGAATCGTATGCGTCTGTTAAGGGAACTGAAGCGTGGTTACTGAATCTTCATATCAAACCCTATAGTCACGGTAATTTGGCTAATGGAGATCCTGATAGACCACGAAAGCTCTTGATGCATAAAAAAGAGATTCGCTACCTCATTGGAAAGACCAAAGAGGTGGGGTTGACGCTGATTCCTACTAAGATGTACTTTTCAAAGCAGAATCGTGTCAAGGTTGAGCTTGCTCTTGCGCGCGGAAAAAAGTTGCATGATAAGCGTGCTGATATCGCAAAACGCGATTCTGCTCGCGATGTTGAACGCGCCCTCAAAGAGCGACAACACACAAACTAATATTATTCTTTCTCTGATATTAAAAGGGCAGCCATTTGGCTGCCCTTTTTTGTGTTGAATAAGGTGTCAGTTATTACTGAGGCTCAACAGGGGAGTCGAGCGAAGCGATAAAGTACTGATAGGCCTCGTTGAGAGGCATACCTGGAGCGTAGTAGAAGCCCTGTACGGTCTCGCAACCGATGTTCTTGAGGAAATCTGCCTGGAAACCATCTTCGACGCCCTCAGCGATGAGTTTGTAGTCGAGTACTTTAACAAGGTTAACAATTGAGCGCAAAACTTTTTGGCTCCGTGTGTCAATCTCGATATCACGGATAAATGCGCGATCAAGCTTAACTGTAGTAAGAGGCAAATCCTTAAGCGAGCCTAATGCTGAGTAGCCCGTACCAAAATCGTCGAGAGCAATTGAAAGTCCGAGCGACCTCATGTCGTTGAGGACGGCGAGGCTTGTTTGCGTATCGCTGAGCAAGGCACTTTCAGTGATTTCAATTTCGAGCGCGCGAGGATTGATGTCATGAATCTCGAGAGCCGTTTTAATTTGGTCAACGATATGGGGATTCAAGATGTCGCGTGGTGAAAGATTTCTCG
>CALLZE010000034.1 GCA_937858655.1 uncultured Coriobacteriales bacterium | reverse complement strand
ACGCTTGGGGTCACGCTCAACATATTCTTCAAGCGAACCAAATGCTTCTTCTTCTCCCTCAATACACAGCTTCACATTGACGCCCGTCAGAGCATCGGGGCCTCCAAGCGCCTTTATGGCAGCAAAGTGCTGGACAATGCCCGACTTATCATCGGCGGCGCCGCGGCCATAATAGCGGCCGTCATCTTTTTTGGTGAGTTCCCAAGGGCTGCTCTCCCAATTTTGCACCTCTTCGGGAGCAGGCTGTACGTCATAGTGACCGTATAAAAGCACGGTCGGGGCGTCGTGACTAACAAAATGAGTCGCCCAAACAACCGGAAAGTCAGACCCAATATTCAGAAGCTCAACATTTTTGAAACCTGCCTTTTCAGCAAGCACTTTTACGTGAGCAGCGCATTCCAAATTAGGCTTTGGGTCATAACCTTCAAATGCCAATGAGGGAAAGGTGACAAGAGCGGCAAGGTCGCTGATAATCTCATCTTGATTTCTTTCGATAGCTTCTTTGAGGTTCATGCTCATGGGATTACGCTCCTTCACGTTTTGTCAAAATATAACAGCAATGAATGCGCGGATTTTTTTCAAAATCTCGGGGCATCGTCATTTTTGTAATGTCTTTTATGATGAATCCCTCGTGCTCAAGCGCGTCTTTTTCTAGAGAGAAGCTCCGCTTATTGCAGGAAAAAATTATCTCGCCATCAGCCGCAAGCAAATCGCCCAGCTTTTTAATCAGCTCTACGTGATCGCGTTGAACATCCCACGTATCGTCCATGCGCTTTGAATTTGAGAAGGTCGGAGGATCGCAGAAAATCACATCATAGCGCTCATCTTGCTGCCGCGCTTCATCAATCCACGTGAGTACATCTTTCTGAATAAAGCGATCGTGCTCGCTCATGAGTTCATTGCGCTGCATATTGCGGCGTGCAATATCAAGATACGTCTTTGACATATCAACCGTCGTGGTTGCCTTTGCGCCACCGCTCGCCGCGTAAACACTCACCACGCCGGTATAGGCAAAGAGGTTAAGGAATGTTTTATCGGCTATGCGGTCATAAATGAGTTTCCGCACATCACGGTGGTCAAGAAATATGCCCGTATCGAGATATTGATTCATGTTGACCTCAAATTTAAGGTCATTTTCACTCACTATGCCCACAATGGGGCCCTCTTCAACGTTTGCGAAATACTGCTCTTTTCCGCGCTGGCGTTTACGCTGTTTGAGGATTACGTCCTGCTCAGGCACCTCAAAAATCTTGACGCAAAGATCCTTCAGCGCTTCCATACGCGCTGAGGCCAAACGAGGATCAACCTCGCTAGGAGCCATATATTCAGCGATACGCACCCAGGTACGTCCCGCGCTTGGCCCTGCTCCCTGATACAGTTCGATAGCGCAATTAAAATCGGGCAAGTCCGCATCATAGACGCGATAGCACGTAACGCCCGTCTTGCGCGCCCACTTTTCAAAATGCTTATACATTTTCTCAAGGCGATTCTCTATGGCCTCGGTATCAATTTCAAATTTTGGCGCAATGACGTGCTCGCCTTTGCCACCAAATGCCTCAGGATGCTGCTTCAACTGACCAAATTGGTCATTAACAACGGGAGCGGCGACTTCTTGCGCCTCGCCCACCTCGTACACCCGAACGGGAGAAAGAATACGTCCGTTGTAGAGTTCTTTCTCGCGCTTTGGAATCATTTCCAAACAATTAGAAAGACGTACATCCGGCGTAATAACCGCAAGCTCCCAACCCATGAAGCGCTTGCGGACAACTTCCGCTATATCCTTATAGATTTCGCACACTTCATCGGTGCTGGCAAGGCGCTCACCATAGGGAGGATTGAGCGCAACGAGACCCTTCGTCTCGTCCACAGGCGGCAGTGCCGCGCGCATGTCGAGGCGTTGCAAAGAAATGTACGGGTCGAGTTGAGCGCGACGTACACAACGACGGGCAATGTCGATAGCACGGGCGTCAAAATCTGAACCCAAGATTGGAGGCAATGTTTTCAGGCCCTCTTTGCGTCGGTTGCGTGCTTCATCAAGCAGCGCTTCCCATGCTTCCTCATCATGCTTTTTCCACTTGGTAAAGCCCCAGCGCTTACGCAGCAAACCAGGAGCGATATCGGCAGCCATCAGCGTGGCTTCAAGCGGCAGTGTGGCAGAGCCGCACATAAAGTCGACAAATGCCCCACCCTCGTTTGCGATACGCGGCCACTCAGCAACCATCAGCATTGCGGCGGCTAGAGTTTCTTTCATTGGCGCTGCAACCTGAAGACCTTCTTGGCGGTAACCGCGTCGGTGCAACGGTTCGCCCGACAGATCCAAGGAAAGACGTGCTTTGTTGTCCCGCACGAGAACGTTTATGACGATATCAGGCGTCACGGTGTCAATGCTAGGACGACGATCAAAAAGCTCACGGAAACGGTCAGCAATCGCGTCTTTGATTTTGACGTTGGTGAACTGCGTGTTGCGCAAAGAATCGTTGGTACCCGTTGTTTGAATGATAAACGTACCGTTTGCACTTAAATGATCCTCCCAAGGCATTGCCTTGATGGCCTCATACAGCGTTTCGGCGCTACTAGCGTTCACATCGCCCAGCGAATAGAGCACACGCGAAGCGAGGCGGCTCCACAAGCAGATACGATACGCATCTTTCGTCGTGCCTTTACAAAGCACACCAGCACGCTGAGGACGCACACTGTGCGTACGCATCGCGCGCAACTCATCAGCAAGCATAGGCTCAATGCCAGTTGCGCAGGTTACAAAATAATCATGCATCTCAAAAGGTGCAGACATTAGCATTCTCCAAAATAGAGCTTCACGATGGCTTGCGTCCCAAGGTCTGCACAACCCTGGTCACTCAAGCGCTCATAAAGCTGCTTTGCCAGCATAGTGCCTGGCAAATCGATTTCCATTTCATCTGCTTGCTCGAGAGCAATACGTAAATCTTTGATGAAATGCTTAATAAAAAACCCGGGGGCAAAATCGCCCTTGAGTACACGCGGTCCATAGTTCGAAAGTGACCAAGTTTGTGACGAACCGCCAGAAAGCGTATTAATCACTGCCATCGGGTCAAGACCAGCTGCCTTGGCATAGGCAAGCGACTCAGCCATACCCATCATCGTCGCGGCGATGTTAATCTGATTGGCCATCTTGCAGTGTTGCCCGCATCCCGCGCTGCCATGGATTGCGTAGTTCGTACCCATCGCTTCAAAGAGTGGTAACGCACGATCAAACGCAGTCTGTTCGCCTCCCACCATGATAGTGAGTGTCGCGTTTTTCGCTCCCACATCGCCGCCCGAGACGGGTGCATCAAGCGCATGCTTTCCGGCTGCTTGCGCCTCATCAAAAATACGTCGCGCGAGCGAAGGAGATGAGGTTGTCATATCGATGAGCAACGCATCTGCTGGCGCGTGAGCAATAATGCCCTCTTGGCCGAAGTACACCTCTTCAACATCGGACGGATACCCAACCATCGTGATAACAACATCACACTGCTGTGCCACTTCGGCTGGCGTCGCCGCGCAGAGCGCACCGCGCTCAACGAGGTTATCGGTCTTTTCTGCCGTGCGATTAAAGACCACCAACTCGAAACCTGCGTCTATGAGATGCCCTGCCATGGCATTGCCCATCACACCAGTTCCGATAAATCCTACCTTACCCATACTTCAAATCCTCTCGGGTTTATTTCTCAAGTTTTTCTGCAAGCCACGCAATATTGTGGCCAAGTGTTGTCATGACGTCCATCGCCTCTGCGTCTTCGGCAACCATACCTTTGCCCGAGCCGAATCCATCGTTCCAGTACGAAGAGCCCACCGTAATCATCTGGCTAATAGTAAAGAGGTGATTCATCGTATCGAACGCGTGAATACCACCCTCGCGGCGCGCGACAACAACTGCCGCACCAAGTTTACGTTTGAGCAAATCGTCATTCGACCGCGCAACATAACCGATACGATCGATAAAAGCTTTCATCTCAGCGGACACATCAGCAAAATAGGTTGGTGAGCCCAGAATGATCACATCTGCCTTAAAGACCTTGGGCATTATTTCATTGAGATAATCTTTGCGCCCATGACAGTTGCCGTCTTTAATCTCGCGGCATTTTCCGCAACCAGTGCACCCTCGCACGTCCTTCGCGCCGATGTTAATAATCTCGCAAGTATGTCCCGCATCGGCGATTGGCTTTATCGCCGCCTGCAACATTTCATACGTATTACCGTCACGACGAGGAGAGCCGTTAATGGCTACTACTTCCATGCAAGCACCTCTTCACTGGTGATAATATGCGCACCTGCCTCGCGCATTTTTTCAATCGCTTCTTCTCGATCATTGGGATGAACATTGATGGCAGGAGTCACGTCTTCAATAAGCGACACGTTGAAACCTTCAGAGATTGCGTCGAGCACTGAGAAGAGAACGCAGTAGTCAGCAGCCAAGGCGCACACATACAATTCGGTGGTGCCGATCTCTTTCAGATACTCGCTGAGTCCGGTACCTGAAGAGCCATCATTATTAAAGAACGCAGAATACGAATCAACGTTTACATCGGTTCCCTTAAGGATAAACTTGTCGATATGCTCACTATCAAGTTCTTCAACAAGTTCCGAACCAAACGAACCAGTAACGCAATGGTCAGGCCACAACAGCTGAACAACGCCGTCTTTCTCAACGGAATCGCCCACATTTTTGCCATGGGTCGACGCGAATGAAATATGACCCTCAGGATGATAATCAAGCGAGGCGACAACCACGTCAAAATGAGGTATAAGTTCATTAATTCTCGGCACAATGGCGCGACCGCCGGTAACAGGTAAAGCTCCGCCTTCTACAAAATCATTTTGTAGGTCAACAATAAGCAGTGTTTTCATGGTTCTCCTATTCGATTTCGGTCGCGCTTGCTTGGCGCGCTTTCAAAACAAGGTCATAACGCATATCGTGCAAAGATTTTTCAAGACCCACAGGATAAGAATGTGGATTTAAGAAACGAATTTGGGTTTCATGCAGATGAGAAATTTCTTCTCGGGCATGCGCCTGAATCTCAGGGAGTGACGGCAACTCGCGTACAGCTTTGCCCTGTTTCATAAGCGGCGTAAGCAATTCACGACACTCACACTGCGCACTGAACTTCTTTTGACGCGTGCTATCCTGAGGATCAACCATTACGGCTTCACCATCGAACATACGGTCAATTGAGTAAACCATATCACCTACAAATGTTCCCTCTTTATTAATGTATCGACGCACACCCTGTACGCCCGGTACGGTCATTTTATTGGCCTGCTCACTCACCTTGATGCGCGGCTCCCAAACATCACTGCCGGGTTTTCTAATCGCCGTTAACTTATACACACCACCAAGCGAGGGCTGATCAAAGGCGGTGACCAATTTCGTCCCCACTCCCCAGACCTCAATAGGCGCGCCCTGATCTTTGAGCGATGAAATCGTGTACTCATCAAGTTCGTTTGACGCGTAAATCTTTGCGCCGCTGAGCCCTGCCTCGTCGAGCATTCTACGAGCTTCCTTGCTCAGATAAGCAAGGTCGCCTGAGTCGATACGTATACCGGCAAAGTGCTCACCGCGAGCTTCCATATCGAGGCCCACCTTAATAGCTTTACGCACACCCGCAAGCGCATCGTAAGTATCAACGAGAAGCACAACATTATTACTCGAGGTACGAGCGTAGGCCTCAAATGACTCTTCTTCACTATCAAACGCCATAACCCATGAGTGAGCATGTGTGCCCGCCACGGGAATTCCGTAGAGTTGTCCAGCAAGCGTATTGGCCGTCGCAGCGCATCCGCCAATATACGAAGCACGGCTCGCCATCACGCCACCATCAGGCCCTTGAGCTCGGCGCAGTCCAAACTCAAGAATCGGGTCACCTTGCGCCGCAATCACACAGCGCGCCGATTTTGTCGCAATAAGCGTCGAGAAGTTGAGGATGTTAAGCAGTGTTGTTTCGACAAGTTGGCACTGCGCAATGGGACCTCGTACCTGAATGAGTGGCTCGCGCGCAAAGACAACTGAACCCTCATCAACGGCATCAACGTCACAGGTAAATTTAAAATTGAGCAACTCTTGGAGAAATTCTTCAACAAAAAGCGGAGAACCATCAGCTGCCTTCAGGGTGCGCAGATAATCGATGTCCTCTTGGCCAAACCCAAAATTCTGGAGGTACTCTAGAGCGGGTTCGATGCCTGCCGCAATCGCAAATCCTCCCTTAAAGGGGTTATCGCGAAAGAACATGGTAAAGCATGCGTCAATTTTGTCTTGGCCTGACAAAAAGTATCCCTGCGCCATCGTAAGCTGATACAAGTCAGTTAGCATGGCATCGGTTATAGTTTTTTGCTTCATGAGCCTCTCTCGCTTCGATTTAATTATTTTAAGTAAATATTAGGCGCAAGGATAAAATGCGACACCCCAGCCCGGACCCGTGTGAGTCGAAATAACGGGGCCCGCTTCGTAAATAAGCACACCGCCTACGGGCTCAAAATTTTCTCTTATCGCATCAGCAAGAGCCTCAGCGCGGTCACGATTAAAAGCAAAGCCCACCGCAAAGACGCCCCGCGTGTGATTACCGATGCGATCACGAATCCACTTGACGGTATCTTTAACGGCGCCCTTATTACCGCGCGACTTCATGCACGCAATGAACTCGCCATTTTCGTTGACCTCAATACTGGGCTTTAAATTGAGCATAGCGCCCATAAGGCTACTGGCTCGGCCAATACGTCCACCCTTAACCAAATACTCAAGCGAATCAAAGCCCGCGAGTTGATGAACAGTATTGCGAATAACTTTGATGTGCTCCAAAATTTCTGGAAGTTTTAAGCCCTCTTTATAGAGTCGCGCCGCCTCGAGTGCCTGAAAACCTTGGCTCATCGAGAGCGTACGAGAATCAAAAACTTCAACTCTTCCCGCAAAGTCTTTTGCTGCCATCAAGGCCGCATTGTAAGTGCCCGAAAGCGAGGGAGAAATATGAATCGAAAGCACCTTCTCCGCCTTTTCAAGCGCGCGCTCATACGCCGCCTTAAATGCTCCCACTGAAGGCATAGATGTTTTGGGGAGCTCATGATTTTCTTCCATACGTTTGAGCAGTTCTTGCGACTCGATACCATGATTTCCGAAAAACGTCTCACCACCAACGGTGACTGAAAGGTCTACAACATCAATAGCATAATGAGCAATCATCTCATCGGTTAAATCTGCTGCTGAGTCCGTAATAATGGCTAGACTATCTTTGGTTATTTCGCTCACTCTTGCTCCCATCCTATGGAAAAAAACAACGGCGTATGTTTTAGCGGTTATGCGTTATCAAGCTTGTCGGCAAGCACCTGATTGACAACTTGAGGATTGGCTTGACCCTGCATTTCGCGCATGACTTGGCCAACGAAGAAGCCGATAAGCCCTTTCTTGCCGCCCTGGTACTCAGCAACCTTGTCAGGGAACTGAACCATGAGTTTTTCCACAACGCTCTCAATGGCACCAGCATCTGACACTTGCTTCATACCCTTTTGTTCAACGATTGCCGCCGGCATATCGCCCGACTCGGTCATAAAAGTAAAGACTTCCTTGGCTTGTTTTGAGGAAATAGTGCCATCATCAATGAGACCTACAAGTTCCGCGATATGCTGAGGCGAAACCTTGGTTTCTAGCACGCCGAGTCCTGAGGTGTTGAGATAGGCAGAAAGGTCGTTGAGCACCATATTGCTGACGGCCTTGGCGTTTTTAACGCCAGCAGCAGCAACCGCTTCCTCATAAAACTCAACCATCTCGTGATCCGAGGTAAGCACCTTGGCATCAAACGTTGGCAGACCGTACTCTCTAATGAAGCGGGCTTTGCGCGCGTCAGGAAGCTCAGGGAGACGCTCACGAATGCGCGCCACAAATGCCTCATCAAACTGGAATGGAACCATATCGGGCTCGGGGAAATAGCGGTAGTCATGAGCTTCTTCTTTTGAACGAAGAGCGCTCGTCACCTTAGAAGTCACATCATAGTGGCGTGTCTCTTGGATGATACGTCCCCCTTCGTCGAGAATTGCTGCCTGGCGCACAATTTCATAGGCGAGACCATCATGCAGAGATTTGAACGAATTGATGTTTTTGAGCTCAGTCTTTGTGCCAAGCTCTGTATCGCCGTGGTTGCGGAGAGAAATATTGGCATCGACACGCATCGAGCCCTCCTCCATGCTGCAATCACTCACGCCGAGTGCCAACCAAATGAGGCGGAGTTTTTGCGCAAAGCGGCGCGCTTCTTCTGGCGTACGCAAATCTGGTTCGGTAACCAGTTCCATAAGCGGTGTACCTGCGCGGTTGAAGTCAACAAGCGATTTCTTCGCGCCGGCGATACGACCCTCGGCGCCACCAATATGAATCATTTTGGCAGTATCTTCTTCGAGGTGAATACGCGTAATGCCGATTTCAGCGGCGTATCCGTCATCGGTGATTGTCACGTTGTCGGCAGTCTCGCGATCAAGACGCTCTTCAACACCATCTTCATCAACATCGATAACCACGCGACCATCCGCGCAGAAAGGCAGGTCATACTGAGAGATTTGGTAGTCTTTCGGCATATCAGGATAGAAATAGTTCTTGCGGTGGAACTGAGACCAAGGCGCAATCTTGCACTCAGTCGCTAGACCAGCGAGCACGGTCCACTCAATTGCCGCCTTGTTAGGAACAGGGAGCGCTCCGGGCATTCCCATGCATACAGGGCACACGCGCGAGTTAGGCTCTCCGCCAAACTCAACCGGGCAACCGCAAAACATCTTTGTGTTTGTTGCGGTAATCTCGGTGTGAATCTCAAGGCCGATTACAGCCTCGTAGCGTTCTAACACTTCGGTAAGACGATCCTTTGCCATGATTGACTTCTATCCTTTCGAGTCTTACTGCCCTTGTGCGGGTGCATAGAGCAAGACGGGTAAACCTAGGTTATAAGAACTTTGCCCTGCAGGGAACTGCTGGGCAACAGTAAAATTGCCATTTTGCGTGGTCGAATTGGTCACGACCACAACTTCAAATCCCAACGCCTCAAGTTCATCCTTTGCCTGCTTCACCGTTGAGTTGAGCAAGTTGGGTACCGTCACAAGTGAGGTTGGACCCTGCGAGACAAGCAAAGACACCGTTTCGCCTGGCTTGAGCAAGGTGTCTTTCGAACTGGGGGTCTGCGCGGAAACGCCCCCTTTGGGCATTGCGGGGTCAACTACCTTATGAGAGTCAACACTAAAGCCAGCATTCACCAACTGTTTCGTTGCCTCAGCCTGTGTGAGTCCGACGACGTCAGGAACCGCAGTCTTAGTGCCCCCCATATCTTTGGAAACCAACACCTGAATGACCGACTTGGGAGATACGGAACTCTGTGAAGCTGGAGTCTGCATAACCACTTGACCGACTTGTCCAAACGAAGTTGTCGCGTACAGGACAAAAGGCGTGAGCCCCTTGTTCTTCAAAATCTTAACCGCCTCGTCTTCTCCCATCCCAATAACGCGAGGAGTGATGAGCGAGGTTTTATATGACCCCTGAGAAACAAGAACCGTCACCTCAGATGTCGCAGGAACGACCGTGTCACCAATGGGTAATTGGCCCACAATCGTGCCTTTTGGAGCGCTGTCGTTAAAGGTTTCAACGACATTCATTGACAATCGCTTATCGGTCAGCGCGCGCTGCGCGTCCGCCGTCGTTCGTCCCGTAAGCGCAGGGACAATGGTCGTATCCCCCGCCTTTGACACAGTGAGAGACACCTTGGAACCCTTGCGCAACTTCGTATCGACACGTGGCGACTGGTCAAGTATCAGGCCGTCCGCAACTCCGGCAGCTTCCTTCTCTGTGAGCGTACCGAGCTGAAGGCCAGAATCGTTGAGCACTTTAATTGCTTCGGTTGACGTTTTACCCACAAGGTCAGGTACCGTTACCTGAGGAGCAAAAACCGCGTTGTACAAAATCGCTCCTGCCACCAACAAAACGAGACAGCCCGCAAGTATGAGTATCTTCGCAAGACGTTTGTACGAAGGAGGGTTTTCGGGGTCATAGTCAACTCCGGCGCCAAAAATACCCGGCACCGCAGCCTTGAGCTTGTTTTCCGGAATCTCAACCTCTTGGGGCTGACTATCCAAAATTTCATCAACTTCCTCGTTTTGGGGAAGTTCAACATCAAGCTCGTGGCGCAAACCGGTGAGCGCGGTCTCTATGGCCTCGTCATCCTCAGTCGTATGTAAAATCTCGTCGTCCAACTCTTGCTTTCTTATTTCAGGTTCGCGGGTACTGAGTGAAACTTGTAGATATCTTCTAGGGCGTGCGCTACATGAAAGACCTTTTGTTCCTGGAAATGGTCACCAATCAACTGAAGACCGATGGGCATATTGTCCGCCTTGGCGCATCCCACAGGAATTGAAAGACCCACGTTACCAGCCAAATTCACCGCAACAGTGAATACGTCTGAAAGGTACATTGCGTACGGGTCAGTCGTCTTCGAACCAAACTTAAATGAAGTGGTCGGCGTGGTTGGCGTCAAGATGATATCGAAGTCCTTAAAAGCATCATCAAAATCCTGTTTGATGACGGTGCGAACCTTCTGGGCCTTGCCATAATAGGCGTCATAATAACCAGCAGAAAGCGCATACGTGCCAATCATAATGCGACGAATAGTCTCAGGACCAAAGCCTTCTGCGCGTGAGCGCATGTAGAGGTCGAGCACGTCTTCCGCATCCTCCACGCGGTGGCCATAGCGAATACCATCAAAACGCGCCAAGTTGCTCGATGCCTCAGCAGGCCCAACAACGTAATATGCGCTCAGGCCATACTTGGCATGAGGGAGAGAAATCTCGCCAATTTCGGCACCTGCCGCGGCAAGTTTCTCGGCCGCCTCATAAATCGAGGCTTTAATTTCAGGGTCAAGACCTTGCGTCTCAAGCATGTCGGTGGGCAGCGCAATCTTCATGCCCGTGATGTCGTCACCAAGGTGAGCAGTGAAATCTTCTGGCTCGCGCTCAACTGAAGTAGCGTCCATGTCATCCTTGCCACAAATAGCATTGAGGATAAGGGCGTTGTCTTCTACGGTCTTCGTGAAAGGACCAATTTGGTCAAGCGATGATGCGAATGCCACACAGCCATAGCGAGAAACACGGCCGTACGTTGGCTTGCACGCAACCGTACCAGTAAACGCGCCTGGCTGGCGAATTGAACCACCGGTATCTGAACCAAGTGTCGCGCAAACCATACCAGCAGCAACAGCAGCAGCAGAGCCGCCTGAAGAGCCACCCGGAACGCAGTCAGTATTCCATGGATTCTTCGTTGGCCCAAAAGCTGAATTCTCAGTTGAGGAACCAAACGCAAACTCATCCATATTGAGCTTGCCTAAAGGAAGCGTGTTGGCATCGAGAAGATGCTGCACAGCCGTGCAAGTATAGGTGGATTGATAGCTCTCAAGCATTTTCGACGAACAGGTGGTGTTAGTGCCGACCAAGTTCATGTTGTCTTTAAACGCGACAGGCGCGCCTGCTAGCGGACCGAGTTCAACAGCGGTTGCTCCCCCCGCGATTTTCTCGTCAAGAGCATCAGCGGCGGCAAGTGCCATATCGGGTGTTATCTGATTAAAAGCGTGAATATCTTTTTCGTGGGCATCGATACGAGAAATCGCCTGCTCGGCAACTTCGCGCGCTGTCACCTCTTTTGAGGTCACGAGTTTTGAGATTTCTGCCGCACTCAACTCGGCAATAGAAAAGTTGCTCATTATTGGTCGCCACCTCCTGGCCCTACGATACGAGGAATAACAATTGCTCCATCCTCGCGGTCGGGCGCGTTAAGAAGCGCCATTTCTCTATCAAAACCAGGACGCACGACGTCTTCTCGCATCGCGTTTACGACAGGAATTGAACGTGTAGTTGGCTCAACGGCATCAAGGTCGAGTTGTGAGATTTGATTAATGTGGTCCAGAATTGCGTTGAGCTCGCCTTCGAGCCTCTCAATCTGGTCGTCGTCCAAGCCTAAGCGCGCAAGCAATGCCACATGGCGCACTTCCTCTTTAGAAAGCGACATCGAGTTAACACCTTCCTTATATGCAAATAGGGTAGAAAACTAATACAAGTATTTAATGATAGCGTACCTTGCCGCAGCATTAAACTGCCAAGCCGCCAAAGATACAAAGAATTAACACACGAAAAGCGCGCTATGCGCTCGCTAGATAAAAGGCTGCGATGACAAGCGTCGCGTTATAGAGCATATGAAGCACGATGGCAGGATACAGTGTTTTGCACCGGTGCGAGAGATAGCCAGCACACGCGCCCAATGCGATATTGAGCGGTGCTGCCCAAAATGACAGATGGTACAGTGCGAAAAGTATACTTGTCAGCGCTATTGAGGCAACAGTCGGTATATGCGTTGAAAGCCATCGCTGCATAAGACCACGAAAAACAAGTTCTTCGACAATGGGAGCAAGAACCACGACAAGAAGAACAGTGACGATGAGCCCAACGTTTGTCTTGCCAAACAAATCGAGGACATCGGCGGTTCGACCAATACGCCAACCAATTTCATCAGTCAGCAGCGTCCAGCCCATCGAAAAAAGACGCAAACCCAACAAAAACCCCAGCACTAAGCCAGCGCTTGACCAACCCGTGCGCGAGTAAGGTGAAGACTCTTCGCCCGATGCGCTCGCTTCAGAAGCGCCCAAGCGCAGACGGAAAAAATCAATGAACTTCTCACGATGCCGGTAGGCGCAGTATGAAAGAGCAACAAGCTCGATGAGATACACAACAAATAAAATGATGGCGCGCATGCCACTTTGGCCTGCTTGAGGCATAAGGCCGATGAGCTGGTTTTGAAGCAACCCGGCTGAAAGCAACATAGCAATGGCCAGCAAAACGGTCATATAGATAACGCCACTGCCCAGGCGCAACGAAGCGACTGGGGTATTGGGCGAAAGTGTCCTTTTTTGCGGCTTTGCAGATGACGCGGGTTTTTTGCTGTGAGCACCCTGACGCGGGCGGTTAGTTGGCTGCACGTTGCTCCTCCAAAAACGCCAAGAATTCGTCCTCGCTCATAATAGGCACATTCAGCGCCACAGCCTTATCATATTTTGAACCGGCCTTTTCGCCTGCGACCACATAATTTGTTTTAGCTGAAACGCTTGAGGACACCTTAGCACCAAGTGCCTTCAAGGCATCGGTTGCCTCCAAGCGCCCTAATGTAGCAAGCGTACCCGTCAGCACAAACGTCTGTCCCGCAAGTGGCAGCGTATTGACATCCACAACCTCTTGTTCAAGCACAACACCCGCAGACTGAAGATCCGCAATCATAGCGCGATTTGCGGGGACTGCAAAGTAGTCAACGACCGACTCCGCAATCTTGGGGCCCACGCCCTCAAGCGAACTAATCTGTTCTTCACTCGCCTGCATCAATGCATCAATGGTTCCAAAACGATCCATGAGCGTTCGCGCAGCCGTAGCTCCTACGTGTCTGATGCCGAGACCAAAAACTAGTTTAGCGACGGGGCGCATTTTTGATGACTCAATTTCGGCGAGTACTTTTTTTGCCATGACGGCGCCAAAAAGGACCGGTGTTCCATCTTTTTTCTGACGTCCCAAATCGAGAGTTTCAAGTTGTTCAAAAGTTAGGCGATAAAAGTCACTCGCGCGCTTCACGAGACCCGAATCAACAAGACGCACAATGGTCTCGTTTCCTAGCCCCTCAATATGTGCCGCACCCCTGCTCACCCAATGGTTAAGACGCTCAACGCGCTGAGCGGGACACGCATTATTCTCGCAGCGAATAGCTACTTCATCTTCAGTTTCAAAGACTGGCTCCCCGCAACTTGGGCAAACCGTAGGCATAGTAAAGGCGGTTTCTTGTCCCGTGCGAAGACCGATAATTGGCCCAACAACCTCGGGGATAACATCGCCCGCTTTATGCACAATGATGGTGTCTCCGACCAAAATACCCTTGCGACGAATTTCTTCATCGTTATGCAGCGTTGCGCGCGCAATAGTTGAGCCAGCAACAAGCACGGGGTCAAACTCCGCTACAGGCGTCAGCACGCCCGTGCGTCCGACTTGTACCGTGATGGCACGGAGCACCGTTGTTTTTTCTTCGGGGGGAAACTTATAAGCGATGGCCCAACGGGGAGCCTTCGCGGTGAAGCCGAGGGCTTTTTGGTCAACAAACGAGTTCACTTTGATAACGACGCCATCAATCTCATAAGGCAAGTCGTAGCGATCTTCGAGTGCTTTTTCGCAAAAAGCGCGGACCTCTTGCGGAGTATCACACACGGCAACGTCAGGATTAACGTGAAACCCCGCTTCAGACAGCTGAGCCAAAAACTCAGACTGAGTCTCAACAGTGTGATTTTCATCACCGCGCGCATACATAAAGGTTGCCAGCTCACGCGAAGCCGTGACCTTGGGATCTTTTTGACGCAGTGAACCTGCGGCCGCGTTGCGCGGGTTAGCAAAGGGAGGCAGTCCCTTTTCATCTTGAGCAGCGTTGATGCTATCAAAACTCGACTTAGGCAGATACACCTCACCGCGTAACTCAACTTTATCAAGCCCCGCAAGCGCTGTTTTATGCAGTTGAAGCGGAATATCTTTTATGGTGCGCACATTGGCGGTAACGTCTTCTCCCACATTGCCATCGCCACGTGTGGCTGCTTGAATGAGCGCTCCCTTTTTGTAGGTCAGCGCGATAGACGACCCATCGATTTTAAGTTCTGCGATAAAGTTGACTGAGCGGTTTTGCGTCTCAAAATACTCCATCGTTTTTGCAAGCCATGCCTCAAGTTCGTCAAAGTCCATCGCGTTGTCGAGCGAGTACATCCTCGTTGCGTGATGCACGGGAGTAAATGCTGTGCTGGGCGCCGCTCCCACACGCTGCGTGGGCGACTCGGGCACAATCAGCTTGGGGAACTCGGCCTCAATCTGCTTCAACTCACGCATAAGCGAGTCATACGCCGCATCAGAAATCGACGGCGCATCTTGCGCATAGTAAAGGCATGAGTGATAGGCGAGCTCTTTGCGCAGTTCGGCCGCGCGCATCTCGGCACGTTTCTTATCTATACTCTGCTCAGTATGAGGGGTTCCTTCGCTGTCAAACAGCGCGTCTTGCTCAGTTGTCATGCTCTTTTTTCCGCCGCCATCTCTGCAACCGATTTAATTACTTCACTGACTGTTGGGTGCGAATAAACGGGGGCCGCCAAATCGTGATCGGTCTGACTGGATGTCATCGCGTTTGATACCTCGTGAATCATCTCCACGCTGTGAGCACCCAACATCTGACATCCCAAAATTTTGCCTGTCGATTTTTCGACGACGAGTTGCGCAAAACCTTCCGCATCATTTTCGGCGAGCGCTTTTGCGTTACCCGCATACTTCGCGACAGCCGAAACCGCTTCGATGCCACGCTCTTTTGCCTTATCGGCCGTCATGCCAACAACCGCAACCTCAGGGAATGTATACACACATGCGGGGATAAGATCGTAGTTTATTGTTTCGGTTGGCATCTTGCCCTCGGCACGCGCAAACGCGTTGTGCACAGCAGCCTTTGCTTCTGCCTCAGATACGTGCGCAAGCATCATGCCAGCAATCGCGTCGCCGATGGCATAGACTCCCTCAATATTGGTCTCAAAAAATTCGTTCACCGCAAGCGCGCGGCGGTCGAACTCGAGCCCCACTTCTTGAAAACCAAAATCCGCGGTATTAGGTATGCGGCCTACGGCGCTGAGGAGCACGTCGGCTTCGATGGTCTCGCCATTAGAAAGGTGCGCACGCACGCGCCTATCAGCAATCTCCTCAACACTTGCCACAGAAATCTCAGTATAAATATCAATGCCCTGTTCTTTGAGAGCAGACGCGAGAGCGCGTGTCACACGCTTATCGTTGCCCGGAAGCAAGGTGGGAGAAAGTTCAACGACACTCACTTTTGTGCCGAAAGCCGCGTAAGCACACGCAAACTCGGCGCCGATGACGCCGCCTCCGCAGATTACTATGCTCTCAGGAATCTTATCAAGCGCAAGCGCCTCATCGCTGGTCCACACGTTTTCGAGGTCATGGTTAATCATAGGAAGTTTGAACGGCACCGAACCCGTCGCAATAATGATGATGTCGGCATCGATAACTCCTGTAGTCTCACCTGCCGCATCGGGCGAGCTCAATTCAACGGTTATTTGATGGGCGCCGGTCATGACACCCCTGCCAGCGATAAATTCAACTTTATGCTTTTTGACACCTGCCAAAATTTGAGCGCGCAACTTCTCGACAACTTCAACTTTGCGCGTAC
>CALLZE010000033.1 GCA_937858655.1 uncultured Coriobacteriales bacterium | reverse complement strand
GAGATGCGAGGCAGAGAAGCAATCCCCACCATATAAAGACTGAATAAAGCGTTTTGCCGGGGAGAAGAGCGAGAAGTGTTGGCATACCAGCTGGTCTGAAGAACATTATTGAAGAAAAAGGTTTGACGCGGCTGTCTCCCGCCCATGCATCTTTGTAGGCCTGATAATAGCCTTGATGGTTGTAATTCATTTTGTTGATGGTTTCGGCATAATCAAAGCCGTCGTACTTGAGGCTAGAGAGTTGAATAGGGTTATGGCTCACTACGTAGGCATCCGTGTTTGGCTGCGTATAGAAGTTTGCGCTTGTGAGAAACATTGCGCCGATGATAACGAAAGCCATGATTGCGAGCGATATTGCCAGCATCTTCTCCGAAATGCGCTTAGCACCAAACCACCCCAACGCAGAAAAAGCGAGCGCTATCAGGGGTTCTATCACGAGATGAAGCCCAAGTTTGTAGTTAAATATCATACTCCCGACGGGACTGAGATACTGCATAATTACAGCGCCCAAACACACAGCAATAAGGGAAGTGATCAGAGGAATGTAGGGCTGTTCGTCTTCTTTGCGCGCGACCCCCACGAAAAGGCCGATGACTCCACAGCGTATGATGGTTGGAAATATGTTGTATGTTAATGATGATTGGTCGAGTAGGATGGCCCCCATGGCCTGATAGGCGACGATGCTCAAAAGCAAAATGGGCAGAAGTGAAAGCGCGTCTTTTGCGGTGAGTTTTTGTTTCATAGGGCTCCCTCTCGTGTTGTGATATAAATACTATATGGTAAATTATTCAATTTTGCTATGAGCGCGAAGGGGGGGCCGTGTTGTCTGAGGGTTCTTATTATTTCAAGTTGATGCGCCCCAAGCAGTGGGCGAAAAATGTCTTTGTGTTTTTGCCAATTCTGTTCTCCTTTCAAGTTTTTCACTCACATCAAGTAGTACGTGCACTTTTAGCATTTTGTGCACTATGTCTTGCATCTTCAGCGGTGTACGCTTTTAACGATGCGCTCGATTTTGAGGCTGACAGGCATCACCCAAAAAAGAAAAATCGTCCTGTCGCATCGGGGCACATTTTGCCTTTGCAAGCGAAGTTTTTCTCGCTTTCGCTCCTGTTGTGTGCCCTTTTTCTTGCGAGCCTTTTAAACCTGCGCTTGATAGTAATTGTTTGCGCATTTATCTTTCTTAATGCTTTGTATTCAATTATTTTGAAGAAAGTTCCTTACATAGATATTTGTTGCATCGCCCTCGGTTTTGTTATGCGCTTATTGGCGGGCTCGGCTGCCATTGAGGTAAAAACTTCGTATTTTCTTTTCGCAACAGTCTTTTTTCTCTCACTCTTTATGGCTGCTGGTAAGCGTGGCCAAGAGCTTCAGGAAGTACATGACTCCGCGCGTCATGTTTTAGGATTTTATAGTACAGCGATAATTAAATATATTGAGATTGCAAGTATGGTGTTGTGCTGTTCGCTGTATTCGGCTTGGGTTTTCTTGACCTATCAACATGGGCTTTTTTCTGCGATAAATTTTTCAACCATACCGCTCGTTGTGTTTGGATTCTGGGTCTATTACCAGAGTCTTGCACGAGGTTCGTATGGTGATCCAACTGAAATAATCTACTCATCGCGAATGCTGCAATTTGTTGTAGTGTCATATGTCATCGTGCTAGCGATTTCTATAACATCCGTATAGCCTTGAATGATCTGAGCTTAAGTGATTGACGATTTCCATCTTCGGAAGCTAATTAATTTTTGGAAGAATTTACGTAAAGAGAAAGTCTTTCAATATATTGTTTATCAGGGAGAGATTTTTTCCATAAATATTTGATGTTTGAATCATGGAGCGTATAAACCACGCTTGTAAAATAACGGTCATTGAGGCAAATGTGTAGAGGTTGATCACTTTTTAGTGAGCTAATTTCACGTTTTACTTGATAGCCGGTAACAAGAGAATACATGGGGTGGATTGCAAAAGTTAACAAATTTAAACAAAGTGCAATGATAAGCAAATTAGATAGAATATTGTTTTTTTCTGAAATAGTTACATATAGCGCTATGAGTGGAATGGCGTAAATATAGGGAGTGTACCGCGCCATCCAGCTTCCATCCATAATCCCCGTGAGAATTATGCAGCCAACAATAAAGAGAATGATCATGCTTTGCGCAAAGATGCCCATATTTTTAAATGAGAATGCTATGCCTATTAAAGAAAGTATAGTAATTAATGAAAAGAGAAATCCAAACCCCGCCCGAGATCCGCACCCTGGAGCCAACTCTGCGAGAGTAAAATTAAAAGTTCCTGGGATTTTCAAGCGAAATTTTTCATGAGTTTCGTTTCCGGTGTGGGAGAAAAATGCGAGCGTAAATTTTTTGTAGGGGTTCATGTGTGAAAATGATTTTGGTTGAAAGGGGGAGATAATATCAGTTTTGTTTTTGCCCATTAGAGGGTAAAAGGGGTTGCCATGATCAAGCGTATTGTTGATATAAACTGGACCGCCAACGACAGATATCGCAAAAAGAAAAATGCCGGTGATATAAAAAATATTTTTTAGATTTATTTTTGCGTCGAAGAAGGTATTGTTTTTGAAATAGTTTGCAAGCAAATAGCCGGCAATGATAAGACAAGAAAAGAGAAGAGCAAAAGGTATTCCGGTGAATTTGACGTTACAGCAAATGATTACAGAGGCAAAATATATCAAAATGTCATGTGAAGAGTTTGAGTTACTTTTAAGAAAGAATACTAAAGATAAGCACACAAAATACAGCGATACTGCGAGTGCTCCATCCACATAGAAGGTAAAGATTTGAGTTAGTGCTGCCGGAGAAAGCGCAACAAAGGTGGATAACATAATTGAATTAAATTTTGAAAATCCCAACGAGTTTAGTTTTGTTTTAAGATAAAGAAAAAGAGAGATTATTAGGATGATAGTCAAAATTTTTGATGATTCGATTGAATTTGTAAGAGCATAGATACTTGCTGAAAAAATCCAAGGTCCTTCTGCATAGTGTTCTAGCCAAATAGCTTGAGATTCTGCCGCGAGATCAAGTGAGGATGTGCGTGAGAATTCCGAAACTGTTTCGCTTGGGGGAGTCCAACCATGAGCCAGGTGCCCAATAGCTAATTTATGATAAGCAACGGCATCATACGAATAGTCAAAGGTGTTTGAGAAGATTCCCATGCTCAGTATTATGAGGCCAACTCCAAGCGATATTGCGAGTAGGCGATTTGATAATCGTTGGTTTTTAAATATCAGAATAGTAAAAAGAGAGGACAGTAATACTTCTACTGGGAAGTGCAGCGGAGTAAGGGGGAGCCTAAAAAACAAACTCAATGAACCAACAGAGAATACAGTGGCAATTAAAAATACTAAAAATGATGCAAGGATTATTGAAACGCATGAGTTGTCTTTTGCTTTACCTATAGTCATAGATAACTAATCCCCCTGTAGGTGTTGCATACATATAATGGAATAATTATAAAGGCCAAGTTCCACCTCGTAAATGTAAAAAAAATGTTCAATAATTGTGAAGTTTTTCTTGCATATCAAGGTATTTAGATTTATATTACTTTTAGGCCCAATGGTGACGACGGAGCGACCTC
>CALLZE010000032.1 GCA_937858655.1 uncultured Coriobacteriales bacterium | reverse complement strand
AGAGTCTACATATTCATCAATTACTTTGTCGAGCCCTTCCCAAAATCCAATGACGGGACACGCATCTTGCCTGGGGCACGTATTTGGTTTGTTTTCAAGACAGCTCACGGGTGCTAAACTGCCCTCAATTGAACGCAAAATTTCGCCCACTTTATAAGCACTCGGATCATGGGCCAATTGGTATCCACCCTTTGGACCACGTGCGCTCAACAAAAAACCTTGACGCGCGAGAGGGCTCACAATTTGTTCTAAATACTTAACCGATATCTCTTGGCGCTTTGAAACATCCTTAAGTGTGACATAATCATTTGATTCGTTTTGAGCAAGATCAATCATCAATCTCAGAGCATAGCGCCCCTTTGTGGAAATTTTCATCTTAGTCCCCTACTAGTGAATAAAACCGCCTACATCAATTGTCAAATCGTTGTACGCAACCCGAGAAACAACAGACGCCCCTGTCAGTTTTTCTATCTGATCCGCGTTATCCGCATGAAGAAAGTTGCTGTTATCATATTCGTTCATTATGACACCAGCAATATCCAAGCCCTTGCTTCTGGCAAATTCTACCGTTAAAACACATGAATTGATAGAACCTAAACCAGAGTTAGTCACAATAATCAAAGGAAGTGAGAGTTCTTGCATAACATCTGAAAGCATAAGCGAAGGCTCATCGCGCAAAGGACACACTATGCCCCCGCAACCCTCAACGATGAGCATGTCATGTTCATTTTTATGCCGGTAAAAATCGTTGCGGATTTTTTCAAGTGAGACTTCACGTGCACCCTCCATCCGCGCTGCTAAATGGGGCGCAACGGGCGTTGAGTATATGTGCGATACAAGAGTCGACGGTTCAACGTCAAGCCCAGCGAACTCACAAACATACGCAGCGTCACCAGGAACCAGAGCGCCGTCATGCATTACCGCGTCGCTCAAAGCCGGCTTGTAATAACTGGCATCGATGCCGCTTTCGCGCAACGCCTTTACCAAAAGTGCAGAAATATACGTCTTTCCCACTTCAGTGTTAGTTGCAGTTACAAAATAACTTTGTCTCTCCACGGCAGATCATCTCTTATCCGTTATCAAATTTTGGTCGCTTCAAAACCAAGTTTCGAAATAAGTGCCTTATCTTCGCTGACTGAGATACCTTTAGTCGTGAGCATATCACCCGTAATCGCGGCGTTTGCGCCCGCCCTCACTGCTCGCTCGCCTTGATCGCCTAAAAGCTCACGCCCTCCGGCTAGTCGCAATGCCGTCTTTGGTGCAATCAAACGAAAAAGTGCGACAGTATGTGCAACTTCGCGATTAGAAAGTATTTTATTGTGCTCAAAGGGCGTTTTCGCAATAGGGTTGAGCACATTTATCGGAATCGAAACGACGCCAAGACTCCTCAAAGTCAACGCCATATCAATGCGATCCTCAACCGTCTCGCCGAGCCCAATTATGCCGCCACTGCAGATTTCAAAACCTACT
>CALLZE010000031.1 GCA_937858655.1 uncultured Coriobacteriales bacterium | reverse complement strand
GCAAGTGCGCCGAATATAGCCGAAGGATCAACGAGCTCAACGTCACAGCGAGGAGCGAAGCCAGTTTGAAGACCAGCGCTGCTCATCTCAAAAATTGTTTCGCGTGGGCCACGATACGACATGTCTTTCTCATTACTCATAACGTGCCACCTCCGTTACAAAAGCGTCCAATTCGGCTTTTGAGGTCTTCTCTGTCACCGCAAAAATCAAACTTTGATTACCTTCGCGTACGCCTGGAATAATATTGCGCTCTACGCAATACTCATAAAACGAATCACGTTCCCCCTCAAAATTGAGAGCGAATTCGTAACCAAAAGGCTCTTGATTAAGAGCGGAAAATTTCTGCGTATTGATGAGTTCGTTATACAAGTAATGAGCTTTCGAAACACACGTAAGGGCAACATCTTTGAGCCCTTGCTTTCCCACACCAGCAAGATAGGCGCCGGCAGCGAGTGCGTTGAGGGCATGGTTACTGCAAATATTTGATGTCGCCTTTTCGCGGCGAATATGCTGCTCACGAGTGCTCAAGGTGAGTACGTAACCACGATGGCCATCTTCATCTACCGTTGCGCCAACAATACGTCCCGGCATCTGACGCATACATTTCTTGGTGCAAGCAAAATAACCAAGACCAGGGCCGCCATACGACATTGAATTACCAAACACCTGGGCATCTCCCACGACAACATCCGCACCCAAATTACCTGGTGCTTCAAGGAGTGCGAGCATCATTGGATTAGCAACAACAATGACCAAGGCGCCCTTCTCATGTGCCTTCTCGGCAAGTTTTCTAAAATCCTGAACAGTGCCGAAATAATTGGGGTAGCCAACTACAACAGCAGCGCAAGAGTCATCAATCTGATTTTCTAAAGCGTCAAAATCATCAACACCATTTACAACCTCACCATAAGTTAGTTTTATGGGTGTCGGGCGCGCATAAGTTTCAAGAGTCTCAATATATTGCGGGTGAATGCCTCCCGATACAAGCACTGTATCGCGCTTTTTACCAAGACGATGAGCCATAAATGCTGCTTCTACAAGAGCAGTCGCTCCGTCATACATACTCGCGTTTGAGAGTTCAAGGCCAGTCAAATTACAAATATCGGTCTGATATTCATAAACGGCTTGCAAGGTTCCCTGCGAAACCTCTGGCTGATAAGGCGTGTAGGCCGTAAAAAATTCAGGTTTTGAAATTATATGATCAACGAAAGAAGGGATATAGTGATCGTAACACCCTGCCCCAGCAAACGAAATAATATCCGAAGAAGGAATATTTCGTTGCGCTAAATCGTTAAGTTTGCGAGAAAGTTCATACTCGCTGAGGCCCTCATCAAGGTTGAGGGGTTCTTTAAGCAAAGCGCCTTCTGGCACATCTACAAAAAGGTCAGTGGGCGCCGTAACGCCCACCACTTCAAGCATTTCCTTTCGGTCCTGCTCACTTATTGGAATGTAATTCATGAAATACCTATCTCTTAGTCAAGAGTTGCGGCGTACTCATCAGCCTCAAGAAGATTCTTGAGCTCTTCAGGATCGCTCATAGTAATCCTGATCATCCAACCATTCTCATAGGGATCATCATTAATTGTCTCTGGCGCGTCATCAAGAGCATCATTGATAGCAATAATCTCTCCGGAGACAGGCATAAAAAGTTCAGAAACAGATTTTACTGATTCAACTTCACCAAAGGTATCGCCAGCTTCAAAAGTGTCTCCTTCTGAAGGAAGGTCTACATAAACAACCTCGCCCAGCGCGTCTTGTGCATACTCAGTAATACCGATAGTGGCCTCGTCACCCTCAACTACAATCCACTCGTGATCAGAAGAATACTTGCGGTCCTTAAGAAATTCCATGGCTTTCCCTTTCTGGTCATTAACGAACGTATTATAACAATATTAGTGCTTATAAAAAGGTGGCTTTACTACAACCGCAGGAACCACATTTTTTCGAATTTGTATGTCAAGCTTTGTTCCGGGCTCAGCATAATCGGCAGGTACGTAGGCAGTTGCAATACCCTTTTGAAGTGACGGAGAGTGTGACCCGCTTCCCACAATGCCTACAACCTCCCCATCTTTGAGCACGTCCATGCCGTGGCGAGGCACGCCTTTTCCTTCAAGTAAAAGATGCACTAAACGCTCTTTAGGACCTACTGCACGCATATTTTCAACGACCGCGCGACCAGTGTAATCCTCAGCCTTCGCCTTTGGACATACCCATCCTAGTCCGGCTGAAATGGGATCGCGCGTCTCATCCATATCATTTCCATAAAGGTGGTAGCCCATCTCAAGGCGTAAGGTATCACGCGCGCCGAGGCCAACAGGAGAAACCTCGTTAAATGACAATAATACTCGCCATACCGTGACGAGATCTTCCGCATGGACAATCAATTCAAAACCGTCTTCACCCGTATAGCCCGTACGCGCAACTAAGCATGAAATTCGGCCATCTATGGTTGCGGGAACAAGGGTGAAACGCTCAGGAGCAACCCAATCTTGACCACAGAGTTCTTGCATAATGCGCTTTGCTTCAGGACCTTGCACAGCAATAAGCCCTGTGCGCTCAGTCTCATCAACCATATCGACATCATCAGGCTTGTGCGACCACAGCCAATTCCAATCTTTCTCACGGTTCGAAGCGTTGGCGATGATAAGGTACTCAAAACCCGTATTGTACACAATAAGGTCATCAATAATATGACCATCATCATTGAGCATAAGGGTGTATTGCGCTTTGCCCGTTTCATTAATGAGCGATATATCGTTAGTTAACATGCCCTGCAAAAATTGATAGCAACCAGGACCAGCAACTCTAAACTCGGCCATGTGAGAAACATCAAAGATGCCGACCGAACTACGCGTAGCGAGATGTTCTTCGATAATGCCACTGTACTGAACTGGCATATCAAAACCTGCAAAATCAACCATTCGAGCACCGAGTGCAAGATGCTCATCATAGAGAGGCGTACGAACCAAATTATCAGTCATTAGGGCTCCTTGTTTGCTCTTCACGTAAGAAGCGCAGAATCTGCGCTTCAAAAAATATCATACAACAACATAATTTATAACTAAATAAAATTTAGATAAATCATCCATTAATGGAACGCAGAACGTACAACCTGAATAATCCAAAAAATAGGTTGCAAAAGAATGAAAGGCTTATGGACGTCTTCCTTCGCAACGAGCGGAACTGACGCGATCATTTTTTTATCTTGAATAAATTGAACAACTCCTATCGTGTCGCCTTTTTTGATGGGAGCTTTGACGGTTGAAGTCTTAACAACACGTGTGATATCTCCCGCAAAATCAAGAACATGAATTGTCACATCCCTTTCAACAACACCAGGAACATATTTATTGGGGTAATCTTTTACCTTTGCAGAACCGATTTGAGAACCAGCAACCGCAATTTCTTGTTTTCGGTAATGATCATAACCAAAATCAAGCAATTTAATTGATTCCGAAAAACGCGCAAGTTCTGTCGAGGTGCCCAACGTTATCGCGTACAACTCAACCCCGTCACGGTTAGCTGCTGCCGACAAACAGTAACCTGCCTTGTCTGTCCAGCCTGTTTTTGTACCAATAGCTCCCTGATACTTCCAGAGCAACAAATTGGTATTAGGGAGTTTATGCGAATTAGTTGCGTCAGAAAACTTATAAAGTTTGCTCGAAACAATCTCCCGAATCGTTTTGTTTTGCAGGGCATACCGGCTCATGATTGATACGTCACGCGCACATGAGTAGTGCGTATCACTATCGAGTCCATGTGGATTATCAAAATGAGTATTAGTCATACCCAATTCTTTTGCCTTTTTGTTCATCATTTCAACAAAGGTATCAACGTCTCCGCCGATATTGATAGCAATAGCAAGCGCAGCATCGTTTCCAGATTTAACAAGGAGGGCACCCAATAAGTCTTTGAGCGGCATTTTCTCACCACGTTTAAGCGAGGCGCTCGACTCCCCCACCTCAGTACTCACCTCGGGAACTGTCATAATATCGGTCGGCTTTGCGTTTTCGATAGCTACAATAGCCGTCATCACTTTAGTGATTGAAGCTATGTGATGGCGAGTCGTTGCTTCTCTTGACCATAAGACGCGCCCGTCTTTGGTTACAAGAATGCCTTCATCCATAGAAACATCGGGCATGAGAGAGGACTTGATATGGTAGTCAGAATAGACCTTTCCGTTTACCTGATCATTGACTCCAACAACCGCATAGGCCGATGAAGCATACGGAAAAAATACGCACAAAGCGCAAAGAAACGCACCTATTCTTTGAAGTGCAATTTTATGAGAAGACAATAAGTTCGACATTACTTAGTTACGATATCCTCATCAGAAACTATACGATATCCCGCCTCTTGAATAGTTTTTTCAAAAGAGGGATCATCGAGCCTAAAAATATTGACGGCATTACCCGTATGAGGCTCCACAAAGCAATAGGTATAAGCTATGTCAACGCCATGAGCAACGACATAATCGAGAAAATCTGCAAGGGCCCCTGGAGTATCCGCAAGTTCAACAGCACATACAGGTGTCATAGCCACTGAAAATCCTTCATGCAACAAGCATTCTTGCGCCGTATAGGGATCATCACAAATTATGCGAGCAACACCATACTCACTCGTATCGGCAATAGCAAGCACATGCAAGTTCACGCCCGCGTCCGCAAGCGTTCTCGTCATCGTAGAAAGCGTACCCGGTGCATTTTCAAGAAACACTGAAATCTGTTTGACCATGATTACTCCTTCTCTGAACGCAAGTCGATAACGCGCGCTATTTTGCCTTGAGAGCGCTGAAGCGATTTCGGTTGAACAACCTTGACATCAATACTAATTGCCAAAGCCGAGGTAATGGCAGCATGAAGCGAACGAGTGATTGCTTGAATTTCTCTAATTTCATCAAAAGCTACACCTGGCTCTAATTCAACACGTACCTCAACGGTATCCATTGAGCCTTTCTTATCAAGAATAATTTGATAATGAGGGGCAACTTTGTCCATTTTAAGCAATATTGATTCGATTTGAGAAGGATACACATTAACACCACGAATAATGAGCATATCGTCGCTGCGACCCGTGATGCGTTCTAAGCGTTTAAATGTGCGTCCGCACAAACAGCTCTCAGGAATAATCCGGCTCACGTCACGTGTACGGTAACGAATTAGCGGAATTCCCTCTTTTGTGAGCGTTGTAAATACGACTTCGCCATACTCACCATCAGGTACAGGTTGTAAAGTTTCTGTATCGATAATTTCAATGAGGAAGTTATCCTCGTTGATATGAAGCCCGTTTTGGCATTCACACTCATACCCCACACCAGGCCCCATGATTTCTGAAAGGCCATATATATCAAATGCCTTTATCCCAAAGAGATTTTCTAATTGATCGCGCATAGCTTCTGTCCAGGGCTCTGCGCCAAAAATACCTACACGGACTGGCAGGCTGTGTAGATCAACACCTTGTTCTTTAGCGGTTTCTCCCACATAGAGCGCATAACTTGGCGTGCAGGCAAGTGCGTCAACTTCAAAATCACGAAGAAGCTGAACTTGACGATTGGTATTTCCGCCTGAAGCAGGAATAACCGTCGCTCCAAGCTTTTGCACGCCCTCATGCGCTCCGAGCCCTCCTGTAAATAAACCATAGCCATAGGAAATCTGAACAATATCTTCATCTGATAGGCCAGCGGCGCTTAAGGCACGCGCCACGCAATCAGACCACATATCGAGGTCGTTTTGCGTGTATCCTACAACGCTAATTTGACCTGTAGTGCCACTTGAAGAGTGGACACGAACAATATCTTTGCGCGGAGCGGCAAACATTTTATAAGGATACGCAGCACGCAAATCATCCTTTACGGTAAAAGGCAGTTCGCTCATCTGCGCCAAGTCATTAAATTCTTCAGGATTAAAGCCGATTGCATCGAACTTTTGTTTATAAGTATCGACCTTGTTATAAACGGTATGCAAAAGCGCTTTCATGCGTTCAAGTTGGAGCGCCTCAAGAGCCTCACGTTCCATACATTCAATATCTTTTTGATACATTGGCTTCCCTGCCCTAATTCGACTTCTTGCTTGAATCCTTATCCTTGCTGGTGTCCTTCGCGCTTTCTTCCTTCGTTCCAACGCGCACTACTTGTGCCTTTGGTAAATAATGCGAAGTGAAGACTGATTTGGATACTTGTTCGCCATCCTTTTTCACGACACGCGTCAATTTGATTATGCCGCCATTAACTCCCGATGACTCAACTACCTTTGTGCCTTTTTTAAGTTTAGGGTCAGGCACTTCTTTCGTCGAAAATTTCTTTACATTTTGCCAATCACTGGTCGAAAGCGACACATCATAGCCCGGATCGGTGCCATAGAGAGAGATGGTGACCGAGCTATTGGTGCAGGCGGAAGAAATAAGCACCCATGACTTCGTGTCATTGACAAACTTAAAGTCTGGTCCACCCCACGAAACGGTTGCGTCGCGCCCCAGGGGATAATGGCTGATATAGTTCGAATGGTTGATACGCTGAGTTATGGGCAATCCTGAAAGAAGGACTGCGTTAAAGAGTGTTGTGTTAACCTGACAAATTCCGCCACCAAGTTGAGCGACAAGTTCTCCATCGACGATGGCGCCTGCCTCTTTGTAGCCCTTTTCTGCCGTGCGCTCACCAACGGTGTTGTTGAATGAAAATGTTTCTCCCGGCCCCACAAGCACATTATCCAACGACTGGGCAAGTAATTGAATATTCGTTACGCGAGGCTTATTACCTGAAGAGAATGTAGTAGTGAAAGTGCCGATGCGATCCTTGATGCCCATTCCTTGGGCTTTTTTTGTGGTGATTTCTGGCAGCACCGCTGTCGTCTTTACAATTACTACTTTTGAGGGCTTTTCGCTTTGTAGGACGGTAGCGAAATCCTTTGCTAATGCCACGGGATCAGCTCCCACACCATTCTTCGAAGGGATAATAGTCACTACACCGCCCGCTGTTGAAAACTTTGCGTTAACAGCAGCATGACCAATATCCTGCCCCATTTTCGCAATAACCTCTTTACCTACTTTGTCAGAAGAAATATAGGGAGTCAAAAAGACTTTGTCTGATGTTTTGAGCTTATTTTCGTTGATTATTGCGTCGTCTTTAGCAACTTCTTCATTACTCTTAAAGGCA
>CALLZE010000030.1 GCA_937858655.1 uncultured Coriobacteriales bacterium | reverse complement strand
GATACGATGATGCACTCGTTTACTGCGCTATGTGCAGCCAACGTTGCGAGGGCGTCTGGTTGCACATCCGCAGGAAACGTAAGCTTCTCACGAATATCGACCGGCGCGGTCTTGTGGCTGAGCCCAACAAGAGTCAAATGCATGTACTTCGCCTCTTCATATCGCGTGCTTCATACCAGCAAGCGATACCTCGTGTCTTGACACCAAGACATCTAAACTTATCCCTATTACTACTGCGCTTTTATAAGCCCAGTGGTTTTGCAGGTCGTCCCCCATAGCGGTGCATTGATGTTCAGGCAAGCAAGATTACAGGGGACGGTGTATGCGGCGCGCGCCACAAAGGCGCAACACTCAGTTAAGTTGTGAGATGATTCACCGCAACTTCACGCTTGCCCATTAGTGCCTGAACTGCACTATAGTAACACATTTTAGTGGTTTTGTACCTTGCGGACATCGGAGCTTACAATCACATGAAAAAGCTCAGGCCAGATGCCTTTTAGTCGGTAATAAAGTTTTGAAAGAGCACCGATAACTATGGTGTTTTTCTTTTTATCAATGCCTCGAACCATTGCCTCTGCGACAACTTCGGCTGACACCGGCTTAATACTTCCCGCTACCGCATGAGTCTCGGGAGGACGCATACTAATTTCAAGATCTAAACCGGGAGTCTCTGTGTCAGGTGGGCAAACAACACTCACCGACACACCCTTTGGCTCAAGTTCAAAACGCAGCGCTTCGCTAAAGCCCATCACGGCAAACTTCGCGGCCGAATAACCCGTATACCCATAGATACCCAAGAAACCAGCGACGCTTGCCACATTGACAATCTGACCGCTTCCACGCTTGACCATCGCAGGAGCGAAAGCCTTGCACATGAGCACCGTGCCCTTAAAATCAACGTCAATATTCGACCAATAATCTGTTTCGGGCATTGAGATAAACTCACCTGGAATCATAACGCCGGCGCAATTAATGAGCAGATCAGGTGCCTGATTATCGTGCTCGCGCATATAACGCGCGGTCACCTCTCCGACCGACTCTTGTGAAGCAACGTCAAGTTGATACGTGGCTAAACGACCTTGGCTTGCCGCTTCGAGTTTTTCGAAGCTTCGGCCAGCGATAGCAACTTCATAGCCACGCTCGTGATAAAGCAAAGCGGTAGCAAGCCCAATTCCGCTGCTACCGCCCGTAATAAAAACCTTCATTAAATCAGGACCCCTCAGGCGTTTCGGCTAACCGATAACGCCAAATACGTGAAATCCGACAGGCAACACGCGCGCGATTATCATTAGCACAATGACCAAAAAGCCACCGCAAATCGCGACCCATGCATTTGCCTGTCCACTAATCTTATTGCGCAACATGAAGATCATATAGATTGCAAAAACAATAAAGACGGCACCCGACATCATTACGCGCGGATCAGCCCACCAACCAGCGGCATCCACATTAATAGCGCGAATAACGCCAAGAAGCTGACCGCCCAAATAAATAGGCAGCGCAAT
>CALLZE010000029.1 GCA_937858655.1 uncultured Coriobacteriales bacterium | reverse complement strand
ATTCGCAGTGACCAATGCGTTTTTGTCATGCGCGAAGATTCTGATACAGAACTCGGCTCATGGGCAGAGAACCTCTCGCTTACAGGACCAGTCAAAGAAGTCATCATTTCGAACCCTTATGATATCGGTGCTGAATTTGTGCGTTGGGAATACGCAACTGCGTTGTTGGGCTTTCTCATGGGCGTAAACCCTTTTGACCAACCTGATGTAGCTGCGTCAAAAGAAAAAACCAAGGCGCTTCTTGCGGGCGAGACTTACAATGCCGCTCCCCATGCCATCGATGAGCTCCCCTCACTCATCGCGCCACGCGACTACCTCTGTTTGCTCAGCTATCTGCCTCAAGAAGCCGCCTCAAAGCAATCGCTCATTTCGATTGCGTCAAAACTTGAAGAGCATTTCGATGTGCCCGTAATTATTGCGCGCGGTCCACGCTACCTTCACTCAACGGGGCAACTTTATAAAGGTGGACCTAACACGGGTGTATTTATCATCATTGGTGATGACGAAAGCGCGTGCAATATTCATTTAGAAAACAAGAATTTTTCAATGCGAGATCTATTTAACGCACAGCGCAAAGGCGATATTATGTCGCTCATCGAGCGAAACCGCCGCGTAATTACGGTGCATGACTTAACTGAACTCACCGATTTTACGCAAGATTTTTAACGACAATCTGTATTGCTGCTCACGTTAAGCGCAGCTTCATACTCATCGAGATAAATTATGTGCGCTGTCGGCTTATCAGGCACCGAAATATCCAGAAGTGCTACGCTCGGGCCCTCAGCAACCCGCGGCCTCGAAACAGAGCCTGGATTAACAATCAAAGTATGTGAAACGGGATCAACAACATTTATGGGACGATGCGTATGGCCGCACACAATGACATCTTTTGTTCCGTCAAATGTCGTACGCTTGAGATCGTGAACAATCTCTATTCGCACTCCACCAATGTTTTCTCGCGTTCTACTTGAGATTCCAGCACCGCTCAAATTGTAATCATTATTTCCGAGTACCGCAGTCACTGGGGCAAGCGTTTCAAGACGTGCCAACAACGAAAGCGGACCGATATCGCCCGCATGCAAAATGTGCGAAACTTTTGCCTCTCTAAACACAGAAAGTACGCGCGCGTCAAGAGACCCATGTGTGTCAGATAAAATGCCGATGCAGTTTTGCACGCTTACCCCCTAGCCGGTTGCAAGAGGCCTAAATGTTCATCGCTTGTTTTAACTGGGCGACGCGTCGGCGCGAAACAGGAATCTCGGTGTGGTCAGGATCATTGAGCGTAAGTTTTAAGGTGCCGCCAGTTTGCGACTCAACACTCATAATACGGTTCAAATTAACAACATAGCCACGGTGAGTACGATAGAAGCCATAACCTTCAAGCTGCTCAAGTAAGCTCGTAAGCGAAGTTGTCGAGAGGAATTTAGCCTCATCCGTGTAGAGATAACTATAGTCATCACGGGCGCGAATATAGGTAATATCTGCGCTCGATAAAAAGTGCTTTTTTCCGCCTTTGTTTACGGTTACACGCGTCACGCCAGCGCCATGTTCAACTATGGCTGCAGGCGTCTTTGCTCCGCGTCCCTTATCAACCTTATCGAGTGCCTCGAGCAAACGCTCCATTTCAACAGGCTTAACAAGGTAATCAACTGCATTGACATCAAACGCTTTGAGCGCAAAATTTGAATAAGCTGTAACAAAAATAATCGCGGGAGGATTAGGATGCGTCTTTAAGACTTCCGCAAGTTGCAGTCCGCTGTAACCAGGCATATTGATGTCCAAAAAGAGTACATCTGCGCTATGAGATTTGATGAGATTGATGGCAGAAGGAACATCTCCCGCTTCGCCAACAACTTCGGCCTTTCCCGTTTCTTCAAGCATAAAAATGAGTTCATTGCGTGCCGGCATTTCGTCATCAACAATTAAAGCCTTAATCATCAAATGCACCCCTAATTATTATAAACCTAGCATCTCGCTCGAACCCAACCAGATGCCTGTTGCAACCAGCAACAAAGCAAAACCGATTGACGTTG
>CALLZE010000028.1 GCA_937858655.1 uncultured Coriobacteriales bacterium | reverse complement strand
GCCTGAAGATGTCGGTGCGATAGTTGACGGTCTGGGGCAGGTTGCTCATCTTATTGAAGAGGGCGACTTTACGTGGGATATTGCCGATGAAGACGTGCACATGGCGGTTGAGAAAAAGTTGACTGAGCTCATAGGTACGGCCGGCGCGCGCTTGCATACAGGTCGTTCTCGTAATGATCAGGTGGCTACTGATACGCGTTTGTTCTGTAAACGCCGCTGCATGGAGCTTGCGGAAGATATCAACGAACTGCGAGCCGCGCTTATTGCGTGCGCGGCGGCACACGATGATGTGATTATGCCCGGATATACTCACATGCAGAAAGCTCAGCCGGTGCTTTTCGCGCATCATATGCTTGCGTATGCGCAGATGTTTTCGCGTGACTTCAAGCGCATGATGGCTGCTTTTGAGGCCTGCGATGTTTTGGTTCTTGGCAGTGCCGCATTGGCAGGTACCACGTATCCACTCGATCGCGCGTACACGGCAGAGCTCTTGGGCTTTGCGCGCGTGTCTGAGAACTCGCTTGATGCAGTTTCTGATCGCGATTTTCTTCTTGATATTGCCTATGCGTGCAGCGTAGCGCAGATGCATCTTTCGCGTTTAGCCGAAGAGATAATTATGTGGTCAACGAACGAGTTTGGCTTCATCACGCTTGATGATGGTTATTCTACGGGTTCATCTATCATGCCTCAGAAAAAGAACCCTGATTTTGCCGAGTTAGTACGGGGAAAAACGGGGCGCGTCTACGGTGATCTTACGCAACTACTCACGATGCTTAAAGGTTTGCCTTTGGCCTACAATAAAGATATGCAGGAAGATAAAGAGGGCGTCTTTGACGCGCTCGATACAACAGCGCTTTCATTGAAAACGATGCGGGGAATGATTGAAACCATGCACGTCAACGCGGATGCCATGTTTGCGGGTGCCAAGGGTGGTTTTATGGCCGCAACCGACTTGGCCGATTACCTAGTCGGTAAGGGAATCCCCTTCAGGCAGGCGCATGAAATTGTCGGGCGAATAGTGCTTAAGTGCGAGCAAGAGGGCAAGAGTTTGCAAGAACTTACGGCTTTGGAGTATACTTGCGAGAACCCAGCTTTTGCTGATGACGTGCTCGAAGCTGTTGATATTTCGCATGTGGTTGCACGCAGGAATACCGACGGTGGCACGGGTCACGCTCAGGTTATCCAGCAGTTACATAATGCACAGAACTCACTTGAGGCTGACCGCATTGCATGTGGGCAGCTCCTGTAGAGCGCAAAGAAAAGGGAAGAAATGTCACAAGAAAAAACTGACGCTATTGAAGCGTTGTTCCATATTGCCCCTCGCGTCGTTCGTTGCGTAGGGTGTGGGGTTGCAAAAAAAGAGACAGGACTTACCTTTAACCAAATTCGTGCAATCAACTTTCTTGCAGAAGAGAAACGTTATCTTGGTGATATCGCTCGTGACCGTTCAGTGAGTCCAGCGTCAGCTTCATCGCTGATTGATAGTCTTGAAGAAGAAGGCTTAGTTAAGCGCGAAAATGACCCTATGGATGGCCGCCGCATTCTTGTGGGGCTTACGAAGCAGGGACGTGCTTGCTACGATGAGATGCGTTTGATGAGTTATGAAATTCTTACAGAGTTGGTGGATAATCTTACCGATGATGAAGCTGACACTCTTGCTCGGCTTCTTAATAAAATGTAAGAATATCTGATATGAAATAAGGCCCCAGCAATGGGGCCCTTTTTGTGTGCTGAGTTATTCTAAGAATTGATGATCGTTAAAACGGCATCATAGTGCTTGTCGATGGCTTTCTCGCAGGCCACTTTATCGCGTTTTTTTATTGCTTCAAGCAATTCATGGTGATTTATGCCGAACTTATCAACTTCCTTGTCAGACAATTTGTCGATTGCCTCGCTGATCCAGCTTTGATAGGTGTCGCCAATCGCGCCCATGATGGTTATCCAGAAATGATTTCCAGTTGCCTCTATAAGCGCATAATGGAAATCCTTGTCAAATTGGCTCTTCTCCTCAGTATTGTGTGCTTTACGCGCGAGCATATCTTCAACATTATTTACCCAGTCACAATTATCGAGCGCAATAAGCGAAAAGCAAATTGCCTTTTCAGCTGACCGTCGAAATTCAACGATTTCCACTTTGTCTGTTTGATTCATCAAAAGCATCATCTGGAGCATTTGGGCAACTGATTTTGAAAGGTCTCCCACAAGGTAATTGCCGCTTCCTCGTCTGCTTTCGATAACGCCGCTGTTTTCTAGCATACGCATTGCTTCTCGTGTTGAGTTTCGGCTGATTGAAAGTTTTTCGGCAAGTGCTCGTTCTGTGGGGAGCCTTGAACCGATACTAAGAGTGCCATCTGCGATGCACTGATTAAGATAAGCAAGAGCCTTTTGATATTCTTTCAAGTCCTGAGCCATAACATGTCCTTAATGGAGAAGCGGCGCGAACACACTAGCACCTATTATAGTGAGTAATCCTGCGACGGCAATCGAAAGACCGCTCATCGCCCCTTCGGTTTCTCCCAGTTCAAGCGCTTTTGCCGTTCCTACGGCATGAGCTGAAGTCCCAAGTGCTACGCCACGTGCAATGGGGTGTGAAATTTTTGCTATCTTGAAAATGCGCTCGGCGAGAATGTTGCCTACAAGGCCCGTGATGATAATTGACATAACGGTAAGCGTTACATAACCCCCAAGCTCCTCGGAAACACCCATACCTATAGCAGTAGTAATTGATTTGGGTAAGAGCGTCACATAATCGGCATGGTTGAGATGAAAGAGCATGGATAAACAAAAAATCGTGCTGAGACTCGTAAGAACGCCTGCTCCAATACCAAAAGTTATGGCCCTCCAGTTGTCTTTAAGTAATTCCAATCGCTCATAGAGCGAAACCGCTAAACATATTGTTGCGGGAGTAAGGAGATAACTCATATATCGAGCGCTTGCGTAGTAAGTTTGAAAAGAAATGTGTGTCAAGAGGAGAAACCCGATGGTAGCGCCTATCGATATGAGCAAAGGGTTGAAAATCGTTATCCGAGTTTTTTTCTGGATAAATGCTCCGACAGCGTAGGTTATGAGACTGATGAGAACGCCGAAGAAGAGTGAATGAGTTATAAATTCCACGATTATGCTTCCTTGTGTTGTTTTTTGATAATCCATTGGGTTACACGACCGGTTACAACCATGACACAAAGAGTTGAGATGACGATTATTGTGCTGAAGGGAAGGAGCACTGGTTTGAGAATGTGCCAGGTGCTCATCATGCCTACTGCGGCAGGGATAAAGAGAAGCGGCATAATTTCAACAAGAAACGAGCTGGTCTCATGCACATCTTTGAGAGCGATTACCTTAAACTGTAAGCAAAGAAATAACAGCGCCAATCCATAAATGCTACCTGGAATTGGCAAAGGCACTAAGCGGTTAAGCGCTTCTCCGATAAAAGAAATAACGAGTATTATGGCAAACTGTTTTATGTACTTCATGACTCCCTTTCTAAATTGGTAGTACCAATTATAGCGCAAAAAGAAGCCTCCCGTGACAGGGAGGCTTCTTAGTGGACATGAAGTTCTTTCTAAGGGGTCGTGGTTGGCTCCGTTGAACCACCATGGTTGTTTGAGTTAGCGGGATCTTTGCCTTTTGAAACAGTCAGCGTTGCCGTGCTTCCACTAATGCGCTGGGAGATGAGGGTACCTTTCGGCTTGCTTGAGTATACGTACACGACTTTAATGGTAAATCCTTCAAGCTCTTTGCGTGCCTCATCGAGTGTCATACCCTTGAGATTTTTGACAGCGCTCCCATGGGGTATCTTGTACTTTCCACCATATTTTGGCGCGTCAGCTCTCGCAAAGCGCCGTGCTGGTTTTCCATTGAGCGCAGCGGTCATGAAATCATGAAATATTGGAGCGCATACGGTACCGCCATAGGCACGACTGCCATTAAGATAGATGGTTTTTTCGTTTGGCCAACCAACCCAAATTGCGGTAGCAAGCTGCGGAGTGTATCCACAGAACCACACGTCACGGTTGAGCTGTGATGTTCCTGTCTTACCCGCAACTTCGCGACCGTTGAGGCGTGCCGCGGTACCCGTTCCGCCCGACACGACACCCTGGAGAATGCGCGTTGTCGCGTAAGCGACGTTTTTAGAAATGACGCGCTTACTCTTCTTCTTATATTCGTATAGTGTTTTTCCGTCGGGGTCGGTTACCGAGGTGACAAATGTTGGTTCATTGTAGACACCGTTATTTGCCAATGTTGCATAAGCGCTTGCCATTTCAAGCGGTGTGACATTCTGCGCGCCCAGCGCGATTGAGGGGTAGCTTGAGAGTTCAGTTTTTATACCAAGCTTATGTGCCATCGAGACAACTTTCTTGGCACCAAGAGCCCACACGACACGCGCATAGACCGTGTTGACTGACGCATAGGTCGCGCTAGCAAGTGTCATTGAGCCGCGCCCTCTTCCTTCGGAATTGCTGACAATCCAAGGCTTAGGTTTTGTGGGTATTGAAGCGGGAGAGCTCGAGTCAACCATAGTATTAGGCGACATGCCATCATTAAGCGCGGCGACTAAAGTCATGGTCTTAAAAGATGAACCAGGTTGGCGGTGCGCTTGAGTTGCCATATTAAACTTATTTTTCGTGTAGTTGCGACCACCCACGATTGCCTGAACGTAACCTGTTGAAGGCTGAATTGCAACCAAGGCACCCTCAGGTCCCTTTTTGCCAATTTTCTTTTTTACGGCCTTTTCGGCATCTTTTTGCATTGAAGTATCAAGCGTAGTTTTGACCGTGAGGCCACCGCCAAAAACGGTTCCTTTGGAAAATCTTTGCTGTAATTCTTTTTTCACCTGAGCAACAAAATAGGGCGCATCATATATGCCATTGAGAGGATTCTTTTTTCGTTTTGGAACAATTTTCTCAGCGAGCGCTTTTTCGTACTCTGCTTGGGTGATGTAGTTATTTGAGAGCATACGGCGCAATACTTGATTGCGACGCGCGAGGGCATCTTCAGGGTATTCATAAGGACTGAGACCACTTGGCCTTTGGGGGAGACCAGCGATAAGAGCGGCTTCGGCAATGGTCAGGTCTTTAGCGTTTTTGGCAAAATATGTTTCTGCCGCCGCCTGAATGCCGTAAGCGCCTTCACCGTAATAGACCGTATTGAGATACATGGCTAAGATGTCATCTTTTTTGTAAACTTTTTCAATCTGCAGCGCAAGGTAAGCTTCCCGAATTTTTCGCTTGAGAGAAATTTCGGTTGCTTCGTCGCGCAAAATGGTATTTCTGATATATTGCTGCGTGATGGTTGAACCGCCTTGGCGTGTTCCTTTGATGACAGAGAAAGCAGACCGCATGATACCAATGAGGTCCACGCCGTTATGCACATAAAATCGTTCATCTTCAACTGCCACGGTAGCCTTGAGCACATAGGGAGACATATCGCTGCGGGCAATGACTTCACGATTCTCCAGGTAAAGGCGCGCGAGCAGTTTGCCGTCAGCGGAGTAGATGCGTGTAGGTTGCGCAACGGCAAAAGCATTTTTAGCTTTGTAGTCAGGGAGGTCCTTGAGCCAGTTTGCTGCGATGCCAGCAAAAATCGCAAACCCAAGAACACAGAGTAGAACGAGCCCTCCCAGAATTGAGAGCAGCGTGAAACCGGCGCGCATCCCCATTTGGGATGAGTTTTTTCTGCGTATTCTTCTTATATGAGCGGACATGTCCTATCCTAACGGGTAGAAAAGTTGCGTATACTAAATGGTACTCATTCTCTACATTATAATAGGTGGCTTGATAATGGTACGATTGTCACCTGTTTGATTACTATAACGTCACTTACCAGCACATAAAGGATATTTATATGGATTTCATTAACGATACACAGAAGTCGAAGCGCCCCGAACTGCTCGCGCCAGCAGGCACCATGGACTCTCTGCTTGCTGCGCTTGGTGCGGGCGCCGATGCTGTTTATCTTGGCCTTGATGTTTTAAACGCACGAAGTAATGCGGGAAACTTTTCTCTTGATACGCTGCCCCAGGCATGCGCTTATGCCCACGCACACAATGCCCGTGTGTACTTGACGGTTAATGTTGTAATTCTCCCTCATGAGATGCAACAAGCTGTTGAACTTATTGAAGACGCATGGGAGTGCGGCATTGATGCGGTGATTATTCAAGACCTTGGCCTTATAAAGGTGCTAAGCGATGTTATGCCGCAGGTTGCCATTCATGCTTCAACACAGATGAACATTCACAGCGCTGAGTCAGTTCGCGCCCTTGCTCGCTATGGCGTAAAGCGTGTTACGCTTGCGCGTGAAACGAGTATGCGCGAAATTGAGACGCTGGTGGCTGTTGGTGCTGAGTGCGGCATCGAAATTGAATCGTTTGTGCATGGGGCCATTTGCGTCTGCTATTCCGGGCAGTGCTTCTTGTCGTCGCTTATCGGCAGAAGAAGCGCTAACCGAGGGCAGTGCGCTCAACCCTGTCGTTTGCCCTATGAACTTGTGGACAAATATGACGAGGTACAAGAGGCGCCTGGTAAGCATTTGCTTTCTCCAAAAGACCTGGCGGGCATCGAAAAGATTGGCGAGTTTATTAATGCGGGAGTTGCTTCTCTCAAAATTGAAGGACGCATGAAGTCGCCAAGTTATGTGGCTGCTGTCGTCTCTGTCTATCGCCACGCGCTTGATAATGATGGCCAAATGGGAGATGTGCAAGAAGCTTACGACCAACTCTCTGAGGCTTTCTCGCGAGGATTCACCACGGCGTATCTTGATAACAGGCGCGATAACGACATCATGAGTTATACGCGTCCCAATAATAGAGGAACACTCGTGGGGCGTATTAGTGGCTTTGAGGGCGCAGATGCGCTCATTGCGTTTGAAAAAGATATATCTTCACAAGACACCATTGAGGTTTGGACAAACAAAGGACGTTTTGCGCAAGAGGTTGGCTCGCTTTTCGTTGAAGATTCTGAGCAGGATCACTGCCCAGCGGGCAAGCAAGCACTCGTGTATCTTTCCTCGCGTGCTAGTGTTGGTGACCGCGTATTTCGTGTTCGCAGCTCCGAATTGAGCAATCAAGCAGTGGCGGCAATCGAAGAGGCACGAGCCCGGACCATCGATCTTGATTTTGATGTTGCGATACATAAGGACGCGCCTTTAAGTTTGACCGTTCGTGACGATCAAGGTTTTTCGGGTAGTGCTCAGGGCCCCGTCGTGGAGGCGGCCCGAACCAAGGCCTTGACACGAGATGATGCAGTTGAGCATATCAACAGGCTTGGCAATACTCTTTTTAAGATGCGCTCAATATCCATGGAGCTTGACGAAGGTGTAGGCCTCGGCTTTTCAGCGTTGCATAACGTACGCCGTGACGCTTTAGCTGACTATGAGAAAAATCGTTTCTATCATGGCGAGGAGCGCGTAGCAGAGCGCCCCTATTTGCCGCCTCTTAAAAAGAAAAAGAAATCACAACTTGGAGAGCAGCATGTTGACGTAGTAGCGGTTACTGAGAGTTTGGGTGGTGCCAAAGCAGCACTCAATGCGGGTGCTTCATATGCATGTGTGGCGGCATATAATTTAGCAAATGAAGAGCCGGTCGACGGCATATGGCCCATTCTTCCTCGCGTTGCGCATGATAGTGAAATTGATACCTACATCGGTATTGCTGAGCGTTTTGGGCGCGCCCAATGCTCAACTCTCGGGCAACTCAAGGCTTGCGCTTATCGCAAGATTCCCGCCCAAGCGCACTGGTCGCTCAATGCCACAAACGCTTATACCGTTAATGCTCTTGCTGAGATGGGCGCGCAGTTTGTTTGGCTTTCTCCCGAGTTGTCAGGAAAGCAAATAGCATCTATTGCGCGTCAGAGTAGTGTTCCTGTCGGTATTGCCGTCGCAGGTCTCACTGAGGTGATGGTGACTGAGCACTGTATCTTAATGTCGATGGGCCCTTGTGCGCAAAACTGCGTCGATTGCACCCGTCGAAAAGAGGTCCTCGCGCTGCGCGACCGTAAGGATTATCATTTCCGTGTCATGACGGACGTGACAGGAAGGAGCCACATATTCAATTCGGTTCCTCTTGATTTGACGGATGCTCTTGAAGAAATTATTGATGCGGGAGTGGGCGGTATTCGTCTTGATCTTGAAACTGCGCTCACTTCGTCAGTTTCGCACGAGGTTGCGGTAGTACGTGGAGCGCTCACTGATACCCTCGCGGGTCGCGAAGTGCCCAAAGTCGACACTTCGCTTACGCGTGGTCATTTCTACCGTGGTGTTGTGTAGATGCCGAGGCTTTGACGCCACGTGGCATCCCTGCAACGCGTAATGCTATTTCTTTTTGGTGGTACCCTGAGAGCTCGGTGCATTTGCATTCGAGCTCTTTGTTGTTTCTTTGCTCTGCGCAGGCGCCGTGGCGTGCTTGGTGCACGTCTCGAGTTTGGTGTCGCCTGAAATATAGGTAGTGCTTGTTGACGGACAATACTGAGTTGCGAGTTTGCCAGTTTCGGTGCAGATGCGCACTTTCTTAAAGCCCTCGGGGCGGTCAAAATCGCTTGATGGCGTGTCTGCCAGTGCCCGTTTCATATAGGCACCCCAAATTTGAGCAGGGAAGGAGCCGCCTGTCACGGTGATGCCGTGAACGTTGGTCATTTCTTTTTGCGAATCAGGGTAGCCCACCCATACCGCAGTGACGAGGTCGGGCGTGTAGCCGCAGAACCACGCATCACGATAGACCTGCGTTGTTCCCGTTTTACCGGCGGCGGGGCGTCCAATGTTTGCGGCAGTACCGGTTCCGCTCTTGATGACTCCCTTTAATACGTCGGTCGCGACATAGGCAACTTCAGGAGCAACCGCATTTTTAGTCAGTTGCGGAGTGCTCGTTGAGATAATCTTTCCCGTTTTGTCTTTCACTTCAAGGATGCCAAAAGGCTTCGAAGATGTGCCGCCATTGGCAAGTGTTCCATACGCTGAGGCCATCTCAAGCGGAGAGACGCCTGTCGTAAGTCCACCAAGCGCAATTGCCGGCACAGGGTTAATGTCTTCGGTGATGCCCATGCGTTGAGCGGTATCAACGACTTTTTGAGGAGTAATTTCGAGAATCAACTCAGCAAATACCGAGTTAATAGATTTAATGGTTGAAGTGCGCAGAGTCTGAGGGCCTGAGCTGCTTCCCGTTACTTTCCATACGCCGTCGCCCACTTTAAAACTACGCGCGTTGGTCTTATACACCTTCTCCGGCGAAACGCCTTGCTCGAGAGCTGAGGTCAAAACGAATGTTTTGAAAGCAGAGCCAGGCTGTCGTTTTCCTTGTGTTGCGACATTAAATTGCTGCGTTGAAAAATCTTTACCGCCCACGAGCGCGAGAACTTCGCCTGTCTTTGGGTCGATTGAGACAAGTGCTGCAGAGGGGTCACCTTTGCGATTAAGAATTTTCTTGACCGTGGATTCGGCCGCTTTTTGCTTGTCGTAGTCGAGTGTTGTCTTTATGGTTAGTCCGCCGCGGTATACGTTAGACTCTCCATATTTTTTGATGGCTTGTTTCTTGACCCACTCCACAAAGTAGGGTGCCTTAACCGAGGTTTGTTTAAGCCCAACGGTTTTCATGGGAGTATTTTTCGCCTGCGTGTATTCACTCTGACTGATGATGCCCTGATTGCGCATCAGGCTCAATACGACGTTGCGGCGCGTGACGGCATTTTCTGGCTGAAGGTAAGGAGAATAGTTTCCTGGAGATTTTATAACGCCCGCGATTGTGGCGCACTCAGGTAAAGTGAGTTTTGAAACGTCTTTGCCAAAGTAAGTGTGTGCCGCTGATTGCACTCCATAACTACCATGTCCAAAGTAAATCGTGTTTAAGTAAAGTTGGAGAATCTCGTCTTTACTATATTTCTTGTCGAGTTCGCGAGCCATGAGCGCTTCCTGCACCTTACGCTTTGCGGTTTTCTGCGAGCCTACAAAAGCCTGTTTAACGTATTGTTGAGTAATGGTTGAGCCACCCTGAGCTTTGCTGCCTTTGATAATATCTACAACAACCGCGCGCGCGATGCCAATAGGGTCAACGCCATCATGTTCATAAAAACGCTTGTCTTCTGTGGCAACAACCGCCTGACGTAATTGTTGCGGCATTTTGTTGAGGTTGACGTCTTCGCGATTTTGCTCAGCGTAGAGTGTACTTAATACCACACCATTGCGGTCAGTGATGACGCTTGTTTGGTCGCGTCCCTTGGCATTTTGAATATCAAGGTTAGGGAGTGTTTTTTGAAGATTAGTGATTACGAGCGTCCCAACAACGGCAACACCCAGTGCACAGAGAAGAAGAAAAATGCCCGTGTATTTCATGAAGCGTTTAAAGCCGCCCTGTTTGCGTGGCGGCTGAGGAGTGCGACGTGATGTTTGACGGGTTGTGGGACGTGACGTAGTGCGTTGCTGAGGTCTGCGTGACTGTGCCTGAGACATTATTCTCCTCATACTCATTATCATTTTTTGTTACTATGACATATTAGTATGGTTTTTGTCATTCGTAAGAAACGGATTGCCGTTTGTTACGCTTTTCTCATAAAAGGAGCACAACACGTGACTGCAACACCTGAAGAGCAATTACAAATAATCAAAAGCGGGGCATCACAGGTTGTGCCTGAGGATGAACTCTTTAAAAAACTCAAAGAGGGCAGACCGCTGCGTATTAAGTTGGGCGTTGATCCGACTGCACCTGATTTGCACTTGGGGCATGCTGTACCGCTCCGTAAACTGCGCCAGTTTCAAGATCTCGGACATACGGTCGTTTTGATTATTGGCGACTTTACCGCGCAAATTGGTGATCCTTCTGGACGCAACTCTACACGCCCGCCTCTGACCGCCGAGCAAGTCAACGAACATGCACAGACCTATATTAATCAAGCTTATCGCATTCTTGATCCCGAAAAGACCGAGCTTCGTCATAATTCTGAGTGGTTGAGCATGATGAACTTCGGTGACCTTCTTAAAGTGGCAAGCCAATTCACTGTTGCTCGTATTCTTGAGCGCGATGATTTCGCGAAGCGCTATGGAGAGCAAAAGCCTATTTCGCTCCATGAGTTCCTCTATCCAATGGCACAGGCATACGATTCAGTGGCCATTGAGTCTGACGTTGAACTGGGTGGAACCGACCAACTCTTTAATCTGCTCGCCGGCCGTGAGCTTATGGAGAAGAATGGCATGGCTCCTCAGGTTATTCTGACGCTACCTCTCCTTGAAGGTACTGACGGTGTGCAGAAGATGTCGAAGAGCTATGGTAACTATATTGGTCTTACTGACGAGCCTGCTGATATGTTCGGCAAGATTATGTCGATACCCGATGAGCTTATGGCAAAGTATTATCGTCTAGCAACCGCTCTGCCGGTTTCTGAGGTCGATGAAATTGAAAAGGCAATAGTTGAAGGCACCGAGCACCCAAATCAGCTTAAACGCCGTCTGGGACGCGAGATAGTATCTCTCTATTATGATAATGAGGCGGCTGTCCAGGCCGAAGAAGCCTTCGACCTTGTATTTAAACAGCACAAGATTCCTGATGATATTGCCGAGTTCGATCTAGGCCTTGAGAGTGAAGTATATCTTCCCAAACTTATGGTTGACTCTCTTCTTGCCCAGTCAGCCGGTGAAGGCCGACGCCTCATTGACGGCGGTGGCGTAAAAATCGACGGCGAGGCTCTTCCTGCGAAAACCTATAATATTGATGCTTCAAAGGTGATAGGTACAGTAATCCAGGTTGGCAAGCGTAAATTCGCAAAGATTAATTCGTAACATATATATAGAGAGATAAAGATTGCGCGCAAGAGGTAAAGTAAGTAGATAGTATATAAGCTAGTACATAAGCTAGTACATAAGCCCCCGTTTTTAGCATGCAAATAAGCCTAAGAATGGGGGCTTTATACTGAAGGAAAAAGTTTTTAAAAAAACTTCTGAAAAACTCTTGCAAAAGGTCTCAAAGATGCGTATATTACTATACCCGCGCCCAAACGAGCGCAGCACCTTGAAAAGCCTGCATAACCGATCTTTTTGCTTCAAGAACATGATCTTTTTTATCGATTTTTTCTCCGGAAAAAAGAAATAAAAAAAATTGAAAAAAGTTCTTGACGCGGCCTTGAGAAAAGCGTAGTATATTCTCTTGTCGCCGAAACGAGCGAAAGACTTGAAAAAGCGGCTTTTGGAGCGAGGATCTCCTCCTCCTTTGAACCTTGAAAACTGGATACTGTGATAGAAATTAAGCCAGAAATGAACCCGTCGATCGAGAGGGACAATTAAAAGTCCAAACCGACGACGTAACTTTCGTTATTCGCAAGAATAACAACCGGATATTAAAAAGTCCGGATCACACTTCGTTATCCATTAACTTCGGTTAATGAAATTTTATACGGAGAGTTTGATCCTGGCTCAGGATGAACGCTGGCGGCGTGCTTAACACATGCAAGTCGAACGATTAAAGCACCTTCGGGTGTGTATAGAGTGGCGAACGGGTGAGTAACACGTGGGTAACCTGCCTTTCACATCGGGATAGCTCAGGGAAACTTGAATTAAAACCGAATACTCCGTTGAGATCGCATGGTCTTTTCGGGAAAACTCAGGTGGTGAAAGATGGACCCGCGGCCCATTAGCTAGTTGGTGAGGTAACGGCTCACCAAGGCAACGATGGGTAGCCGAGCTGAGAGGCTGATCGGCCACATTGGGACTGAGACACGGCCCAGACTCCTACGGGAGGCAGCAGTGGGGAATATTGCGCAATGGGCGAAAGCCTGACGCAGCAACGCCGCGTGGAGGATGACGGTTTTCGGATTGTAAACTCCTTTCAATAGCGAAGAAATTGACTGTAACTATAGAAGAAGCCCCGGCTAAATACGTGCCAGCAGCCGCGGTAATACGTATGGGGCAAGCGTTATCCGGATTCATTGGGCGTAAAGAGCGCGTAGGTGGATTGTTAAGCGAGATGTGAAAACTGGGGGCTCAACCCCCAGCCTGCATCTCGAACTGGCAGTCTTGAGTTTGGTAGAGGAGTGTGGAATTCCCAGTGTAGCGGTGGAATGCGCAGATATTGGGAAGAACACCAGTGGCGAAGGCGGCACTCTGGGCCAACACTGACACTGAGGCGCGAAAGCTAGGGGAGCGAACAGGATTAGATACCCTGGTAGTCCTAGCCGTAAACGATGGGCACTAGGTGTGGGGAGATACTCTCTCCGTGCCGCAGCTAACGCATTAAGTGCCCCGCCTGGGGAGTACGATCGCAAGATTAAAACTCAAAGGAATTGACGGGGGCCCGCACAAGCAGCGGAGCATGTGGCTTAATTCGAAGCAACGCGAAGAACCTTACCAAGACTTGACATATAGGTGAAGCGACGGAAACGTCGTGGCCGAAAGGAGCCTATACAGGTGGTGCATGGCTGTCGTCAGCTCGTGTCGTGAGATGTTGGGTTAAGTCCCGCAACGAGCGCAACCCCTGTCATATGTTGCTAACATTTAGTTGAGGACTCATATGAGACTGCCGGCGTTAAGCCGGAGGAAGGTGGGGATGACGTCAAGTCATCATGCCCCTTATGTCTTGGGCTGCACACGTGCTACAATGGCTGGTACAACGAGCAGCGATACCGCAAGGTGGAGCGAATCTCTTAAAACCAGTCCCAGTTCGGATCGAAGGCTGCAACTCGCCTTCGTGAAGTCGGAGTTGCTAGTAATCGCGGATCAGCATGCCGCGGTGAATACGTTCCCGGGCCTTGTACACACCGCCCGTCACACCA
>CALLZE010000027.1 GCA_937858655.1 uncultured Coriobacteriales bacterium | reverse complement strand
AATACGCACCCAACGTGATAAGCATGTCATGAACCAAGGCGACAACGGCCATAAACGACATCTTGTACTCGAAACGAATACTGATATAAAGCAAAATCGCCAAGATCGAAATAATAAAGGCGGTAAGAGCCGAAGAGGTTAACTTTTTACCCCAGCCAGCGCCAACGGTGGAAATCGAGAAGTTATTAATATCCATGCCCAACTCAGAAGCCGCCACAGCAGCATACTTGTTGGTAGTATCAGCATTAGCTGTCGTTGTCTTTACTAAGAAGCCTTCATATTTGTCGGTTCGAGAAGTCTGGACTGCAACATCAGTAAATTTCGCGTCAGTAAATGCCTTGCGAATTTCTTCGATATCTTTGTTATGGCCATCAGTAATCGTGATAGCCGATCCACCCTTGAACTCAACACCAAATTCGAGTCCTCGAAGAGCCAATGAGCCAATAGAAATGAGAACCAACACAATTGAGAGGCCAAAAAATACCTTACGAAGCCCCATAAAGTCGATATGATACTTAGGCATTTTTAACGCCTCCCTTCTCAGCAATCTTGGGTCCTTTGAGACCCCAGAATCCTGGTGCTTTCTCCATAGTCTTAGCGAGCAACATAATGAGTGGTCGCTTGTAGAGAAGCATCATGATGATGTCGCAGCAGATACCAATTGAGAGCGTAAGAGCAAAGCCCTTAACTGAACCAGCCGCAAAAATGTAGAGAACAATAGCTGATACGAGCGTTACTACGTCAGCGTCAACTGAAGTGATAATGCCGTGCTTTGTTCCTGAATCTGAAGCAGCCTGGATTGACTTACCCATGCGAACTTCTTCTTTAAAGCGCTCGTTGATAAGAATTGATGAGTCTGCTGCCATACCAATGGTGAGAACCATACCGGCAATACCAGGTAGTGTCAGCGAGAACATTCCCAGTTTTGAGAAGACCGCGAAAACTCCGATGTACATCGAAGCGAAAACAGCAAGAGCTGTTGCGGTGATAATACCGAGCCCGCGATAGTAGCATATAACATAAAGAGCTACGAGACCAAGACCTACAAGCGCAGCAAGAACGCCCTTATGGAGCGAGTCCTGACCGAGTGTTGGTCCTACGATGCGTGCCTCAGAACGCTCAAGAGTAACAGGGAGCGAACCTGAGACGAGCACGGTGCGAAGGCTCTTTGCGTCTTCGGCGGTGAACTTGCCTGAGATCTGCGTGCGACCATCGCGAATTGCATCGTTGACAACAGGCGCCGATTTCACAGTACCGTCAAGAA
>CALLZE010000026.1 GCA_937858655.1 uncultured Coriobacteriales bacterium | reverse complement strand
AATTCCCCTGTTGAACGCAACGCCTTTGCTCAATATCGTGTCCGAAACCTTGGGAGGCCTTACGTGCGGCTTGTTGTTGAGGGTTCCTATGAATATCGGCGGCAAACTCGACGTTAACCCTTTTGTAAATACGTTCATCTCTACATTCGTTTCGGGTGCTACCTTTGCAGGCATCGCTGTCTACGTTAATGTCGTGTCAACAGGTGGCGCTGTTCTCCCAGCGTTGATTGCCTATGCGGTTATCATCCTCGGAACAGCGGCTATTAATGCGGTAATCGTGCAGGCGCTCGTGCCTACTTTACGCAAAGCGCTTGCTCCTAAAGCTTCGTCTTTCTAAGAGGTACATCGCATGATTGTAGTTAAAGAACTCACATTTACCTATCGTGAAAGTAACCAGCCAACGCTGCGTGACGTCAATTTGACTATTCAAACGGGGTCTTTTACGGGCATCGTGGGACCGGCGGGATCAGGAAAATCTACTCTCATGCATGCTCTTGATGGCATCATTCCGCACTGCGCTACGGGGGATTATTATGGTTCGGTCATGATAGACGAGATTGACACGGTAGACAGCGACCTCACGCGTATATCACGGCTCGTGGGCAGCGTTTTTCAAGATATTGATAGCCAGGTTGTGACATCAGTCGTTGAAGATGAAATGCTCTATGGGCTTGAGAATTTTGGAGTTCCTCACGATCAAATCGAAGAACGAATTGAAGAGGCCCTTTTGCAAATGGGCATTTCTGAGCTGAGAGAACGCTCTATGGCTACACTTTCAGGCGGCCAGAAACAAAAAGTAATTATCGCCGCCATCATGGCATTAAGACCACGCGTTCTTGTGCTAGATGAGCCGACCGCCGAGCTGGATCCTGCCAGCTCGGTCTCGATGTATCGCCTTCTTCGAGAGTTGGCGCGCACGTTTAATATGACCGTCGTTGTTGTTGAGAAAGACATCACGTTGCTCTCTGAATTTGTTGACCAACTTGTCATTCTTGACGAAGGCACGATCTTGTTTGATGACGAGCCGCGAGAGGTTCTCAAGCATTCTACTGAGTTGCAAAAAATCGGGGTGAACTGCCCACGAGCCACGGTTCTTCTCAATCAGCTGCGATCAGCAGGTCTTATCGATGCCCCTGTGTGCATAAATGTTGATGAGGCGTGTGCTGCTCTTTTGGAGGCGATTGCATGATTGAATTTGCGAACGTCTGCGCTTCTTACGACAGCCAAACCTCGGTTTTGCACAGCGTAAATTTCACGATTGCAGACGGAGATTTCGTGGCATTTGTGGGGAGCAACGGAGCAGGCAAATCAACCACCATGAGGCTGATCAATGGTCTTTTGAAGCCTCGTGCGGGCGAGGTGCTCATCGATGGAGTATCTACCTCGAAGATTCGCACGAGCGAGATGGCCTCTCATGTTGGTTTTCTTTTTCAAAACCCCGACCGCCAGATATGTTGCAAGACGGTACGCGATGAACTCATGTTTGGATTTTCTGCGACGGGCCGCGAAAGCGAGCATGCGCAATCTCGTGTTGACGCAGTTATAGATGAATTTGGTTTCGCTCCCGATGCTGATCCTTTCATGCTCAATAGGGGCGCTCGTCAGCTACTTGCTCTTGCTTCGATTATCGTGATGGAGCCGTCGGTTGTTATTCTTGATGAACCAACGGTTGGTCTTGATGGTCTTGGAATTAAGAAGGTCATGGAAAGAATCAAGCGGCTTAATGAGGCGGGAACAACCATTATTATGGTGTGCCACGACATGGAAATTGTCGCTGATTATGCACGGCGCGTTATTGTGATGTCGAGTGGCCGTGTTATTGATGATGGAGCAACATTCGATATTCTGAGGAAACCTAGCACGATTGAAACGGCAGATTTGATTCCTTCTCAGATTATTGCGCTCTCAATGCAACTTGCGAGCAAGTCCGCTGAACTTTCTCAGACAAATATCGCACGTGCGCATACGCTAGAAGAGATGCGAGATGCTGTATCTGAACAACTCGCACGGCAGGGAGGAAGCAAATAATGGCAACATTTCTTGAATATGTGCCGGGCAAAAGTGTGCTTCACCGCATGAACCCTGTTGCGAAACTTGCTTTTGCATTCCTCTTCGCTCTTTCGTGCTTTATGACGAGTAACTTGGTTTATCTCGGAGTTTTGCTTGTCGCAGCCTTTATTCTTGCAGTTTCTTGCAAGATGACCCAGGCTACAGCTGGCTTGCTTAAGGCAGTTTTCTTCTTTTCGCTCATTCTTGCAATCGTTCAGATTCTCACGACTCCAACAGGAACTCGTCTCGTCGGTTTGCCTTGGGGATACATCGGGACGGGCAGTCTTATTGGGGCGCTTACCACGATTGTTCGTTTG
>CALLZE010000025.1 GCA_937858655.1 uncultured Coriobacteriales bacterium | reverse complement strand
AGCGCTTTAAATGTTGATTGATTGACTTCTTCTCCGAGAGCGTCGTGAGGTTTATGGAGCCCTGGAGTATCTACGAGCACAATTTGCGCATTATCACGATTAATAATCGCGCGCAAGCGGTGACGTGTCGTCTGAGGAGTAGAGCTTGTGATAGCAACTTTGCTGCCAAGAAGTGCGTTAGTAAGCGTAGACTTGCCAGCGTTGGGCCTGCCCACAAGTGCGACAAAACCACTGACGAACGATGCTTTATTTTCAGTCATTACAATCCTTAATCGTGAGTGATGGGATACGAGCGCAGCTCGACAATGCGATTACCGTCAACGCGTGTGACGATAAGTTTAATACCCTCTGTTTCAACCGATTCTCCCACTTCGGGTATGTGGCCAACGAGCTCAGTAAAAAGCCCTCCAACCGAATCCGCGTCTAAGTCAAAGTCGGTGTCATACAGGTCATTAAGATCACTCACACTTGTTTTTGCGTCCAATACATATCTATCGGCACCCAGTGGAGTTATGAGTATCTCCTCTAAATCGAACTCATCAGAAATATCTCCCACAATTTCTTCCAGTAAATCCTCGAGGGTAACCAAACCTGAAGTGCCACCATACTCGTCTGTCACGATAACGAGATGAGTGTGGGTACGCATCTCGACCATAAGATCAAGCACCGGCTTGGTCTCAGGAACAAAAGCTGCAGGACGAGCAATGTTAAGAAGCGCGTTTTTGCGCGTTACTTTTTGCCAGTCAGGCTCATTCGCTACATATTTCAGCAAATCTTTTGAATAAAGAATGCCTCGAATATCATCGATATTGTCGTGATAAATGGGCACACGCGAAATGCCAGTTTCAGAAATGAGGTTAATCGCGTCGGTAATTGTCGCGTCGTCTTCAAGCGCGCTCATATCGGTGCGAGGAGTCATAACCTCACGCGCAATCTTATCACCAAAATCACTGACCGCCTCACGAAGAGCTTCCTGCTCTTCTGCTGATTCATCATCATCTGATTCGTCGTCACGCCACTGGGGACTCACTGCCCAGATGGTTACTTTGCGCTCTCCCCCGGCCGCTTCGACAATTGCTTTAGCTGGAGCGGAACAAATCATAATAAACCAACCGAAGAAGCGAGTAAAAGCAAGCGTAATTCCCGCAGTTTTTTGAACAATAAACTCTGGATTAGTAACAGCAAACGCGCGCGGCACCGCTTGAAAGAGTATAAAAAATACTATCAGCTCTAAAAGCGTCAGTAGCGCAACATTAAGCCAGCTATACGGAACGAACGCATACGTTTCGAGCGTGCCGATATAGTAAGCACTCAGCGCACAGAGCGTTGCAAACAAGGCATCGAAAAAGATTATCATCCCACGCATACGATGACGAACTTCAACGAGCGTTTCAAGATTTTGATGACCCTCGACTTGTGATTCAACAATGCGCTCTACGCGCCCAGGAGTCAGCATAAGAAGCGATGTTTCGCATGCCACGAAAAGCGCTTGAAGTATTCCTAAGACCACAAGAAAGACACTCAAATAAACAACAGTCATTATCTCAACTCATCCTCTTTTGATGTATTGATTTTTTGGAGTGGGTGAACAACGAGCCATGCAAGATAAACGACAAGCGCTGCCAAGCCTATGCCAAGGCGCGGCATGAGAGTATCAGTCACGCGAAGAGTTCCATCAACGAGTAATAGTAATTTGGGAACAAAGATTATCGCTCCAATAGCAACACTTAATAGAGCGGCAATCAATACTGCACCAGCAGCCATATCTTTTGCTGTTTTTGCCAACGGGTGCAACTCTTGAATTGCCAAGTCAACCGTCGCTTCGAGAGCGGAATTGAGGCCTTCAAGACCCAAAACAAGCGCGATGCATAACACAATGACCGCTAATTCAACGCCCCTCGTGCGCGTCAAAACGCAAAAGAACCCAGCGAGCAGAGCAAAAAAAATATCTATCCTGAAATTGCGCTCCGTCAAAAATAAATCTTGAATGCCACAAAAGGCATTCTTAAAACTTTTTAGAAAGGGTTGTCTCTCCATAGTTTGTATCGCAGGCTAAGCCTGCAACTCCCAAGCCTCCAAAATCGACTTTTCTCGAGCCTGCATTACTGCTGCTTCATCATCTTCAATATGGTCGTAGCCGAGGAGATGTAACACTCCATGAACAACGAGAAGATTCAACTCGGCCTCAATTGTGTTGCCTAATTCGCGCGCGTTAGCCTCGGCTATTGCAGGTGCCAAAATGACATCACCAAGCGTAAGTGGTTCACCCTCGGCAACAACAGCAGCCACCTCGTCGCACGGAAACGACAAGACATCCGTTGGACCCTCTTTGTGTCGGTAACGTTCATTGAGCTCCGCAATTTCGCTCTCATCAACAATCGCGATTGAAACTTCGCTTGCTTCTGGCGCGCCCTCAACTTTCAAAACGTACTCCGCTAAATCAACAAAAGCGCTCAACTTAAGCGGCTCAGGCTCGCGGTTAGAAATAATCATAATATGAGACATCTATACTCCTTGCGAATTATTCAGTAGGAATTTCAAGTTGTTCAACGCCATCTTCAAAGGACTGATAGGCGCTCACAATTTTTTGAACAAGTTTGTGTCGAACGACATCTTTCCCCGACAGCTCGGCAAAAGCGATGTCCTTGATGTTGTGCAAAATTGCTTCTATGCTCTTCAGACCTGAGGTGCCGCGCGGTAAATCGACCTGGGTTACATCGCCCGTAATAACAATTTTTGAGTTGAAGCCGAGGCGCGTCAAAAACATCTTCATTTGCTGAGGCGTCGTATTTTGTGCCTCATCCAATATCACAAAAGAATCGTTGAGCGTACGTCCACGCATAAAAGCGAGAGGCGCAATCTCAATAACACCGCGCTCTATAAGCGCTGCAGATTTCTCTGCATCCATCATGTCGAGCAACGCATCATACAGGGGGCGCAAATAGGGGTCAACTTTTTCAGTGAGCGTTCCTGGCAAAAAGCCAAGCGATTCGCCCGCTTCAACAGCTGGGCGCGTCAAAATAATCCGCGACACTTCTTTGCGTTTGAGTGCCTCAACCGCCATCGCCATCGCCAAATACGTCTTTCCCGTACCCGCAGGTCC
>CALLZE010000024.1 GCA_937858655.1 uncultured Coriobacteriales bacterium | reverse complement strand
GACCTGGAGTAACCGCGTGGGGCAGTATTCCTTGGTATAATTCTGCGGGTTATGGTCTCGGCACCTCGATGGGAGGCGGAACGCCCATGGAAACGTGGACGCTCAGCTCGTCAAATGGTCGCTCGACATATGGTTCACCAGGAGTCTCTGCTGACTCACTGTTCGCTTATGGAGGAGCGCAAGTTCAGTATTATATTGGCGATGTGGGCGTGAACACAGGCGATATCATTTCGTTTAAGCTCAATACGATCAACGACTTTAACAACTATGTGGTTGACTTTAACACGGGAGGCGGAACATCCGTAGCGTCTCAATCCATCTTTGCTGGTCAGACGTCAACAGAACCGACTGCTGCCCCAACACGCAGCGGCTACACTTTCAAGGGTTGGTTTACTTCAGCAACGGCAACGACAACCTTTGATTTTGCTAATACTGCCATTACAAAAAACACGACGGTGTATGCGCAGTGGAATCAGCTGCCAGTATCACCGAGCTCAATTTCGGTTGGCACAACACCCACGACAAAAGTTGACATAACACAGCCATTTACTCTTGTGGGTCGCGTCTTAAAGACGTCTGATGGAGCGCTCAATATTTCTGCTCGCAACGCCGAGATAGGCACTTCGGGGGCACTGAGCGCTGGCGAGACGGGCACTGGAATTGAAGGAGCGACGGTTTATCTTCAGACTTCAACTGATGGAGGAAAAACGTGGGCTACCGATAGTGCAATTACGGATGTGACTGATGCAACGGGTGTGTATTCGCTCACGTATTACCCTGAGACTTCGATGCTTGCTCGTGCGTATGCTCCCGCTCAGGTTGCAGGTTCTACGAGCATAGAAGCGATGACGAGTTCGTCGGTCAATGTTACGGTGATGAAAGAGGGGATGCCTGTTCCTGCCTCGAACAAGTTCACTTTATTCTTAGTTGTTGTGTGCGCCCTTGCGGCGAGCGGTTATGCGGTCCGCAGACGCGCAATGGTGTGAGGCATCTTCGCAAGGTAATTTTCAATAAGCTGACGAGAAGGGGCGCTTTCGATAAGCGCTCCTTCTTTTGTTGTGACTTGGCGTATCTGCAAAGTCCACTCAGTAACTCCCTGCGAACTAAGTTCTTCTTCGCACGCTTTAAGAAGATCAAATGAGAAATGATCAGCATCAATAGTGGTTCTTATTTCATATGAGCAACCACTGTGAATAAGATATTGAAGTGACTCTTGGACTCGTTGCCCCCATGCTTGATCTATGCCCCCAACGACTTCGTTGTAGCGTGAAAACAGTGTCTTATAGTCGAAGCCGATCCACGCTGCATAGTTCAGCATTTCTGAAAAAATGTCTGGTCGGTATCCTCCTGTGTGCAAGCCCAGTTTGAGCCCACGCGCGACAATGAACTGAGCAAGGGATATGACATCATTTTGCATAAGGGGCTCACCACCAGAGAGCACAATTCCGTCAAGCAGTTCTGCACGGCTCTCGATAAAATGAAGTACTTCTGAGATGGTGTAGAAACCTTGATTATCCTCAGTGCTGCTGGGCTGCATATCGACGTTGTGGCAATAAGCGCATCTCCATGGGCAGCCTTGTAAAAACACCGTGGCACTGAGCATCCCAGGCCAATCAACCGTGGAAAAAGGTGCCACGCCACCAATCGTGATGGCTGGCACCTCTCGCGCGGTCAGTATGTGCGAGAAATTTGACATGCTATTGAGCGGTGAGCGCACGTCGAGTCTTAAAGTTTTTTCGGTCCGCGTATTCTTGTTTTTTGCCGATATTGTAGAGGCTCACGGGGCGATGGTAACCCATGACGCGCGTCCATACCTCGCAGAGCTGCTCTTTACCTTGTGCGCTGCAGTGCGGGCAGGTCACTTGCTCACCATCAAGGTATCCGTGCTCGGGGCAGATAGAAAAGGTTGGGCTAATCGTAATGTAAGGCAGACGAAAGCCTTCAAGTGAGCGCTTAACGAGCATCTTACATGCTTCAGCGCTTGAAAGTCGTTCTCCAACGTAGAGGTGAAGGACCGTTCCCCCTGTGTATTTCTTCTGCAGTTCTTCTTGCATTTCGAGCGCAAGGAAAGGGTCGTCTGTATATCCAACAGGCAGCTGAGAAGAGTTGGTGTAATAAGGGCGATCATGCGTACCCGCTTGAAGGATGTCTTTAAAACGTTTTTGATCCTCACGTGCAAAACGGTACGTCGTGCCTTCCGCTGGAGTTGCTTCGAGATTGTAGAGATGTCCTGTTTCTTCTTGGAATTCGACCATTTTCGCGCGAATATGGTCGAGAAATTCGACTGCAAAATTCTTTCCGCGCTCGTCAGTGATATCAAATTCATCTTCAAAATAGTTCCGAATCATCTCGTTGATGCCATTGACGCCAACGGTTGAGAAGTGATTGCGCAGAGTGCCCAAATAACGCTTGGTGTAGGGGAAAAGCCCATTGTCAATGAGGCGTGAAATGAGTTTGCGTTTGAGCTCGAGACTCGTGCGTGCGTATTCAAGTAAGGTGTCGAGCTGAGCATAGAGCGACTCGCTCTGACCTTTGTAGAGATAGCCTAAGCGGGCACAGTTTATGGTAACAACACCCACAGACCCCGTTTGCTCTGCTGAGCCAAAAAGGCCATTACCTCGCTTGAGCAACTCAGTT
>CALLZE010000023.1 GCA_937858655.1 uncultured Coriobacteriales bacterium | reverse complement strand
ATGATCGGCACCAGTGCGACGATGTCATAGGAACAGCGCGCGCGAGCAACGTTTTACCGGTACCCGGAGGGCCCACCAGCAAGACACCCTTGGGAATCTTGGCTCCAAGCTTTTGGAATCGCGCGGGGTTCGCAAGGAATTCTTTAATTTCATCAAGTTCCTGAATTGCTTCATCTGCACCAGCAACGTCTTTAAACGTGATGGGGTTTGAATCTTTGGTATTGCGTTTTGCCTTCGACTTACCAAAGTTCATGACCTTATTGTTGCCGCCGTTCATCTGGTTCAAGAAGAAGAACATTACGCCAGCGATAAGGAGAATTGGCAAGAACGATGTGAGGAGCGTAAGCCAAATGCTCGGACCTGAAGTGTCAACACTAAACTTGCCCGGTAAATACTTCTGAGCAAATTCGGTGAATGAGTCACTACCCGCCCACGTTGACTTGTACTTAAGAAGTCCCGCTGGCGTTTTGGTCGTGCTTGCTTCAGAGCTAAAGAGCCCCAAGAAACCTGAGCCGCTTTGGCTGCTCGTAGTGGTCGTTTTTGTTGAAGCGGGAGCTGTCGTTGCGGTCTCTTCTTGAGACGCAGGCTTCCAGCCGCCCTTAATCGCTTTTTGACGTGCCGCGGTGCTCTCCCAATACGTACCAGAAATGGCACCGTTTTCCGTGCGATAGGCAGCCGACTCGATGAGTCCGCCTTTCGCCATTGAGACAAACGTACCTGTTTCTAACTCGCTTGGGGGCTTGCTAATATTGCCATCAAGCTGCCCTGCCACAAGCCACGCGAACGCGGCGAGAATAACAAGATAAATGATGACTGTTCTAAAATTCTTACCGTTCAAATCAGTATGCTCCTTAGTCGGTGTAGACCTCTGGCTTTAAGACGCCAATATAAGGAAGTCCGCGATAGTGCTCAGCGTAGTCGAGACCGTATCCCACAACAAATTCGTTAGGAATATCAAAACCGACGTACTTTACGTCAATCGCATTTTCTCCCGTGCGCTCGCGGTCCTTCAGCAAGCAGGCAGCGACCTCTACCGATGCCGCTCCGGCCGCCTCAAATTTGCGAATAAGATATTTCAAAGTAAGACCCGTATCAAGAATGTCCTCAACAATCAAAATGTGACGACCCTCAATCTCAACGTCTAAATCTTTTAGAATGCGTACAACGCCTGACGAGTCACGCTGATTGCCGTAGCTCGATACAGCCATAAAGTCCATTTCAAACTGGCAGTCAAGCTGGCGAGAAAGGTCAGCCATAAAATATACGGCTCCCTTTAAAACTGCAACAAGGACAACATCCTTATCCTGGTAGTCCTTGCTAATTTCTGCGCCCATAGCGCGCGTGCGAGCAGCAAGTTCCTCCTCAGAAATAATTACCTTTGAAATATCTGGGTGAATGTTAGTCATGTGCCGTTTTTCCTCTCCCGTCATCGACGTGTGTTCTCTCACTATTTGGTACCCATTCTAATTGCCAAACTCGAGTTGTTTTTTCAGTAATCTTATAGCGGTCGGCAATCTTTTGACCAGCAACCCACACGACTTCTGAAGCATCGCGTACAACGGGAATAAGACCACGCTCCTCTTTTGGGACTTTCGCATCAATGAAAATATCAGAAAGCAGTTGAGAGCCTTCCGTCATTCCCAGCGGGGCAATACGCTCGCCTTTGCGAGCCGGCCCTGCGGAAAGTGAGCCCAAAAAGACGTCCGCATCAACATTTGCGATGTGTGAATCGTATAGAAGCTCGCCTGGGTTCACTTCTTCAAGAAATAAGATGCCCGCAGGTCCGAGGTCGGTCTTACCCTCGGTGCTCAAAACCACATCGCCCCATGTCTCTGGAGCCCTTTTTTTGGCAACCTTTAGTGTACCGCACCTTGTCTCGGCGCGCAGGCCATCTGGCAAATCCTGCACATAACCCTCACAGTCCATATTGTCGACAAGATTTTGTATGTGGGAGGCTTCAAGCCGAGAAGCCTCTGGAAACATTTGCAGGATACCCGCGCGAATGGTGCGGCGCGCCATGGTTTTATCGAGCGTACGCATAAACATAATATTGAAGACGATATGTTCGCCGAGCACGCGGTCGTCACTAAAGTCACGCGCAAACTGAGAAGCCATCGTCGAAAGAAGCGCATCGTCGTCAGACACCAGATTCATGCTTCGCTCAAGCGCATCGCGAAACGCGGGATTGAGTTCTTCGCACGCGGGGATTATGTTCGAGCGAATAAACGCGCGTGTACGCGTCGTGTCTTCATTTGACTCATCCTCGCACCACTCTTGGCCCAAGCCCTCAAGC
>CALLZE010000022.1 GCA_937858655.1 uncultured Coriobacteriales bacterium | reverse complement strand
CCATCGCGAATTGCATCGTTGACAACAGGCGCCGATTTCACAGTACCGTCAAGAACTACGGCAACTTGGTTACCAATATTCTTTGAAGTGTAGTCACTCCATACTTTGGTTCCGTCACCATTCATGGTCAGGTCAACAACAATGCCACCCTGCTGGCTTTGACCAACAGAAGCGTCCTTTATGACCTCGCCGGTGAGTTTCTTACCATTAAGCTCGATGACACTGTATGTCCCATCTTTCAGCTTAACGTTGTCATCGCCAGCCTGAATTGCCGCCTTTGCATCAGCGTCGGTAATTGAGTTAACGTCAACAAACTCGAGACGTCCTGTTTCACCGAGAACTTTGAGGGCTGCTTGCGGATCATCAATACCTGGTACTTGGATGAGAAGCGAATCGTCACCTTGTCTCTGAACGCTCGCCTCCTTGACTCCGAGGCCGTCAACACGGTTACGGATAATTGTTTCCGCACGGTCCATCATATCGGCCGTGAGCTGCTGACCTTCATCTGCATGTGCTGTCAAAATGACAGACAAGCCGCCTCGGATATCGAGACCCATGGTAATTTTCTTCTGGGGAGGCCAGAACATAAACCATGAACCTGCGACAAGTGCCAAGGCGATAATCAGCAAAATAATATTTTTTTGCTTCAAATCCATTTATCAACCTTTCCAACTAAGCGCACGAAACACAATAACTTCCTAATTATAGCGTTTTTTGGATTTTTTATGATGAACTTCTGATACTTCTCTTACATTTAAAAAATGATTGTAAGTATATGCTAACTAGCAGGCTATTGTATGCCTAAAACTTGAGCGTAGGCTTCCCCATCAGGAAGCACTACGTAATAAGTTGGCCCCTTGGGCGCAGCTCCTGCAAATATTCGCCAAAATTGCGAGAAATTCATATCGCCCGCCGTCACATACCACGCAAGCGATTGAGATGAATAGTCAGCTTTTTGAATATAATGATGACCACGATACGTATCTTTAAGGATTGCGAGCGCTTTGATTGAGGCCGTAGATTTTGTCAGTGTGTTATTTGCTGAGTCAATCTTAACTTGAGTGAAGTTTGACTGAACAGTACCCAAATTTTGATAATCGTTAATCGCACCAGACTTAATGTTCAAGACCGTTCCCACTCGCATAAAAACGATAACAACCAGAATAACGAGTATCCATCCAATTGCGCGTTTCATACGCCCTCCTTGGTAAAAATCACCACCTGTAAAACATGTAATGTTTTTACCCGTTATCTTACCTCTCAAAAATGCATAAACGATTAATAATCGTTATTTGCGGGAGAATTTCGCCATGCATTCAAGAATTCGCCATAGCGGTCTTCATCAATCGCAAGGCGCGCCTTTGCTGTCAAATCCAACAAATAGTGTAAGTTGTGCTCTGAGAGCAATATCGAACCTAACATCTCTTTTGATTGAATGAGGTGACGAATATAAGCGCGCGAGTAATTTCGACAGGTGTCACACGTACACTCAGGGTCAAGAGGAGAAAAATCATGCGTGAATTTTGCGTTGCGCATATTAAGGCGCCCCTGTGAAGAAAAGGCGGTCCCCAAGCGAGCGGTTCTCGTGGGTAGCACGCAGTCAAACATATCCACACCCATAGCAATTGCCTCAAGAATGGTAGTGGGATTACCCACTCCCATCAAATACCGAGGCTTATTTGCCGGGAGAGCATCACAGACATCAGGTAGCGTCTCGAACATAATCTCGTGAGGCTCGCCCACGCTGTAGCCCCCAATGCCATAACCAGGAAAATCAAGTTCAGACAAAAGGCCAATAGACTTCATGCGCAAGTCCTTAAACACGCCGCCTTGCACGATGCCAAAAAGCGCTTGATCCTCACGCGTATGCGCGTCCTTGCAGCGCTTAGCCCATGCGGCAGAACGATCGACCGCACCTTCGACAAATGATTTTTCAGCAGGATACGGAGCGCACTGGTCTAGCTGCATAATAATGTCGGCACCCAACAGCTGCTGAATACGCATATTTTCTTCGGGCGTCCAATAATGCCATGAACCATCAATAATTGAACGAAAGCGCACGCCGTCAGCGTCGAGTTTCAACGTATCGGCCAGTGAGAATATTTGAAAGCCACCACTATCGGTCAGAATTGCGCGGTCCCAGTTCATGAACTTATGAAGGCCGCCCGCTTCTGCTACGAGCTCGGCACCAGGACGAAGATATAAATGATAGGTATTTGAAAGAACAACCTGTGCTCCGAGAGTGTCGAGCGCATCAGTTTTGACACCCTTGACAGTCGCGCGCGTTCCCACGGGCATAAAAAGTGGCGTTTGCACGGGCCCGTGCGTGGTCTGCATCGTGCCTCGACGAGCACCCGTTGTTTTGTCAGTTTTCAGAAGATCGAATGAAAAGTTTGTCATGTTCATCCTTATAAAAGCGCATGCGCCCTGAGACTTGAGTGATACATTCTGTCGCCACCATTATAGTCCAACAAAAAAGTAGACCGCGCCTCGTCCGCGCGGTCTACAACTATGAAGAAACAAATTAAGCGTATTTGTTTAGTCAGCTCTTCGTTCCTTCAATGAATAAATAATAGCGCAGGGTTAGATAAATGGAAAGTACAAATTTAAAAAAATTTGAGAATCCGTAAATTGCCCACTTCGCCACGAACATTAAACAGCCCTAAGATGCCTAGGCTATAAACATCGCATCGCCAAAACTCAGCATACGATACCGCTCCTCGATAGCATGTTGATACGCACCAAGAATATGCTCACGTGAAGAAAAGGCACTCACAAGCATCATGAGTGTTGAACGTGGGACATGAAAATTGGTAATAAGCGCATCAATAACCTGGAACTCAAAACCAGGCAAAATATAAAGCGAAGTGGGAGCGCCAATAGCCGCGATATCTCCGATTTCGGGGTCATATGCGCTCTCGAGAGCGCGGGTTGCCGTCGTGCCAACCGCGATGATGCGGCCTCCCCGTGCTCGCACCTCATGAATAGTATCGACAGTTTCCTGGGGGACGGCAAAATACTCCGTGTGAATGTGATGAAGCATAGGATCATCTTCGGTAATAGGTCGGAAAGTATCAAGGCCCACATCGAGACGGACCTTCGCAGTCGGACCTTTGCGGTGATAACCCCTTTATCCGCAAGTTGCTGAAGCAACTCTTCAGTGAAATGCAAACCAGCGGTTGGCGCTGCCGCGCTGTGCTCATCGACAGAAAAAACCGTCTGATACAACTCAGGATCATCAACTTTCTTTGTAATATAAGGAGGAAGGGGCATCTCCCCAATAAGATGAATGCCTTCTTTGACGCTCCGATTCGCCTCAAGACTTGCAAGCTTGATAACGCGAATGCCTTCTTCGTGCTCCTCGAGTACCTCTCCCATCAAGACGCCGTCAAAGGCGATATGTTCACCAACGCTCGCCTTTCGAGCAGGTTTCACTAAGCACTCCCATGTATCATTACTCAGCTCTTTGAGGAGCCGTCAAAGGCGATATGCTCACCAACGCTCGCCTTTCGAGCAGGCTTCACCAAGCACTCCCATGTATCCTCACTCAGCTCTTTGAGGAGAAGCACTTCCATTGCACCGCCCGTTAATGCGCGGGTCCCCTTGAGGCGCGCAGGCAGAACCCGTGTTTCATTGAGCACGAGGCAGTCGCCGGGGTTAATTTTTTCGAGAATATCGGTGAAAACACCGTCTGCATATGCGCCTGTGACACGGTCGAGCGTGAGCAAGCGGCACGAATCACGCGGAATCGCGGGTTCTTGGGCGATAAGCTCTTGAGGGAGCGGATAATCAAATTCATCAGTGTGCACAGCGGATAATCAAATTCATCAGTGTGCACGGTCGTGCTCCTTTTTTGCTTGTTTATTCTTCTTATTTGCTTCAGCCTCTGCGCGCCGTTGCGCCTTTTGGGCGGCAACTTCATTTTTTCGTTGCTCCGAAGCGCGCTGCTGGGCGAGCGATTCCTCGAGCGAATACACGCACCCACAATACTTCTGACGATAGATGCCCGCTGAGCGCGAGCGCTCAACACTTTGTGGATAATACGCGACAAACGTCTTGGGCAGATAGGTTATTCCCACTCGTTCACACGCACGACGCCCGCATGCGTGAATCGCCTCATGGTTTTGGTAGGGGCTTATCGTCAAAACGCTCGTCATAGCCTGAACGTCATTGTCCGCCGCCCATTGAGCCACCGCACCGAGGCGCAGTTCATAGCATCCTTCACACCGCGACTCTAGCCCTTCAATCGCGGCGAACCAAGTAGTAGGCGCGTAGGGCAACTCAACAAATTCAGCGCCCATTTCGCGCGCAAATTGAGCAGCAAAATTTCGACGCAACTCATACTCGCTTTGTGGATGAATATTTGAGTTCGCGTACACCACCGTCACGCGGTCATATTCCTTCAGCAATTCCTCAAGAGGAAGAATCATGCAGGGAGCACAGCATACATGAAGTGCGAGGTGAGACATAAGCTATTTAACCACCGCCGACACAAGGGCAAGCACACCAAAGCCGAGGAAAATGACACCTGAAATGCGCGTAATAAGCTTTTCGGGCATACGTTTGCCCAAAATCCGGCCAACAGCAATCGCGATAGCGTCCGCAGCCACCATACCAAGCGTCGAACCGAGTGAAACCGCCCAGAACTCCTGGAATTGCGTTAGCTTAACCGCAACCAAGCCGCTACTTTGCATAACCGAGTTTACGTTGGCACCAAAAACCTTGAGATAGGTAGTCAGCGCAGCCGTTGGGTCCGCTGCGATAGCAAGTGTCATAAGTTGTGTTTTGTCACCAAGTTCCGCGATGAAAAACGCGACAAAAACAGCGACAAAAGGACCCCACTTAGAGGCTCCGCCCTTTTCAGCGTCTTCATCATCTACCTTGTCGCCTCTAAGCGTCCATAGACCAAAGCTAATAAAGAGCACACCAGTAATCCACGGCATAATGCCATCAGGAATCGCGCTTCCCGCCCAAAGGCCGAGCAACGTGGTGAGCACGTGAACAGTCAAAGTCGCCGCGGAAATGCCGACGAGTACTTGCCACGGCTTATATTTAGTAGCCAAAACTAAAGCGAGCAGTTGCGATTTATCGCCAAGCTCACCGATAAAAATCATAAGAAAGGCTACAAGAAATACGTACGCCACACTACTCTCCTCGTTTTTTCGGACGTTTAATCATAAAGATAATCAGCACAAGAGCAACAACTCCAAGCGCCGCGGCAAGACCGATAAGAAGATTTTCAATGCTGAAGGGGCCTACTCCGGCACCCTCTTTGTATGAGACTGTTATGGTCTCCGGCGCCCTCTCTGTATGAGACTGTTATGGTCTCTTTTTCTCCGATTTTCATACCGCGCGAAGAGAGCGAATAGAGTGTCTCTCCGTATTCATTTTTATCAGGAGAGCCCTGCGGCTTGGGAGAAATTTTTACATCATGGACTTTCGAGGGAAGACGTACTTCAAATACGGTTGTTTTTGCCGCGCTTGATTGCTCCCACTCAAGACGCGCATTTAGCGCGCCCTTCTCGCTTGCTAGAGGTAGCCCACTAAAATCAACTTGTCCTGTTTTGCTCTCAGAGAGCGTGAATTCGACAAACTCACGACCTCCTTCATTCTTAATCTCATAGTCACGCTGAGTGTCAGGACCCGTCTTAAGTGAAATCTCCCCCACCCAGCCAACGTGTGCCTGCGCGGGAACAGGAATGCGCACACGTGCGGGAAGCACCGTTGTGCTTGGAATTTCATACTGAACGAGTACGGCTGTCGATGAGCCATCGACCGCGGGGAAAAGCATAACTTGCATGATGCCATCTTCAACAAGCGGCGCGGGGGCCTGAGCGCTATATGCCAAGCCCGGCGCTCCGAAAGTTACGACCATAGCAACCAGAATCAACAAAAAGGCGATTCTCGTGCGCAGCGAGGTAATTTTTAAGGTATTCACTTTCAACCAATCTCTACTGAACCTGAGCAACCGTTGCCTCAAGGGTATTTTGCATCAACATAGCGCGCGTCATGAGTCCTACTCCGCCTGGAACGGGAGTGATGGCCGAAGCAATATCAGTTACGGCGTCAAAATCAATGTCGCCTACAAGGCCTTCGTCAGTGCGATTAATGCCCACATCGATGAGCACCGCTCCCGGCTTAACGAATGCTGGTGTCACCATTTTTGGCCGTCCAACAGCCGCAACCAAAATATCTGCCTGCTTGCAAATTTCTTCAAGATTGGGCGTATGCGAGTGACAAATCGTCACCGTTGCGTTGCGCTCCAAAAGCATCAGAGCCTGAGGCTTGCCCACAATAGTTGAGCGTCCAATAACGACCGCATGCTTGCCATCAGGGTCAATACCATATTCATCAAGAAGACGCATGACGCCCCAGGGCGTACAAGCACGAGGCCCTTTAAGACCGCGCACCAATTTACCGAGGCTTTCAGGATGGAAGCCGTCGACGTCTTTTTCAGGAGATATGCGCGCGATAACCTGCTCCGCGTCAAGATGCCTTGGAAGCGGCATTTGCACCAAAATTCCATGCACGGTTTTATCCTCATTGAGTTCGTCAATAAGCGCATTAAGCTCCTCTTGGGTGATATCAGACCCACGACGGCAGTCAAGTGAGACAATACCGCACTCCTCACAATCACGCTCCTTGCTGCGAACATATGTCTGAGACGCCGGGTCATCGCCCACGAGTACAACCGCCAAGCAGGGGTTGATGCCTGTTTCCGCCTTCAGTTTTTCAATACCTTGTGCGACCTCACTCTTTACCTGAGCGGCCGTCTTTTTTCCATCAATGATGGTTGCCATGCTGACTCCTTAGACATATTGTGGAATTCGTGCAAAATGCGGTATAAGATACCCATGTATGCGTATTGTTAAAGCATATATTAAGAGTAACATTTTACGCATAACCCATGCGTAATTAAAGAGAGATTTGGAGGAGATTATGTCTGATCTGCCAATTATGGAGCCACTGCATTTCGTAGAGGATATTGAGTCAGCGGGTGACTTTGAGCGTAAGCACACCCCATATTGAGTCAGCGGGTGACTTTGAGCGTAAGCACACCCCCAATATTTCCATTGCGCGCATCGAGGGCAAGGCCCACGTCACCATTGATGCTGGTTATTACTTTGATCATCCCAATGAGCCAGGCCACTTCTTTAACTATATTGAGGTGCTCGTTAATGGAACACCTGTTGCCCACTTTGATGGAGCCGCTGGCCTCGTCGAGCCTCACGTAGAAATTATCTTGAATCTTGAAGCAGGAAATCTCATTACCGCGCTGGCAAGTTGCAATCTACACGGCGTCTGGAAAGCTGAGCACGTTCTCGAGCCACAGTAGCATCCGGCGCTACAAGCGCGAGCTAGGTGAATAGTGGTTCCCGTATTGGGTCTAAAAGTTGCAATCTACACGGCGTCTGGAAAGCTGAGCACGTACTCGAGCCACAGTAACATCCAGTGCCAAAAGCGCGAGCCTGTTGAATAATGGCTCCCGTATTGGGCCTATAAAACGCAAAAAGAGGGACGACATGATGTCGTCCCTCTTACTTGTGATACACTCATGCAGGCTTGCTGCTATATGTGTCTCACGCAACTCGTGATGCTAATTAAGCACTACGAACGTTGCTGGCCTGGTTCTTGCCATTGCGTCCAACAGTTACGTCGAACTCTACAGGCATGCCCTCGTCAAGAGTCTTGAAGCCATCCATCTGAATCTCTGAGAAGTGTACGAAGAGATCTTCGCCGCCCTCTTGCTCGATGAAGCCGTAGCCCTTGTCAGCATTGAACCATTTTACTTTACCAATAGCCATACAAATCCTGCTTTCCGCTCCAAGCTTTGGAGCAACTTACAACAACAAACTGGCCCTACCGGGGCTATGCCTGTTGCACATTACCGAAGTCTCCGTTGAGACTTCTGACTTGAGTATGACAGTATTTTTCCGATTTGTCGAATAACGAATTTCTCGAACGGTAAATTTAGTCAGAAATCCGCAAATGCCTGAAGGCTTTTTTTGTCGCTTGACGGCCCTTTGGGGTCCGTACAATGAGCCCTTGCTGAAGTAAAAAGGGTTCATAAACATCTTCAAGAGACCCTGGTTCTTCAGAAAGTGCAGAAGCAAGCGTGTTTAATCCTACCGGCTGACCTTCAAAAGTAATTGCAAGGGCTTTGAGGATTTTGACGTCCATAATATCGAGACCGAGTTCATCAACGTCGAAAAAGCTGAGGGCTTCAGACGCAACTTCTTGGGAGATGTCTGGAACACCTTTTACCTGAGCGAAGTCACGGACACGTTTGAGCAAACGATTTGCGAGTCGAGGCGTACCTCTCCCACGCTTGCCAACCTCCGCCGCACCCTTCTCGTCAATTGAAACACCAAGAAGTTCGGCACTGCGCACAACGATATCCTGCAGTTCTTGAGGCGTGTAGTAGTCGAGGCGAAAAACCATGCCGAAACGATCACGCAAAGGACCGCTGAGTAAACCAGTCCGCGTTGTCGCTCCAACGAGGGTGAAGTGCGGCAGATCGAGCGTAATGGAGCGAGCGGCAGGTCCCTTTCCGATAATAATATCGAGTTTATAATCCTCCATCGCGGAGTACAGTAACTCTTCGACTGAACGATTGAGTCGATGAATTTCATCGATAAATAAGACGTCACCTTCGCCCAAATTCGTTAAGATTGCGGCTAGGTCACCACTTCGGTCGATAGCTGGTCCACTCGTCGTTTTTACTTGAGCACCCAGTTCATGGGCGATAACCGTCGCAAGCGTCGTCTTCCCGAGACCGGGAGGGCCTGCGAGCAAAAGATGGTCGAGTGACTCACCGCGACTTTGCGCCGCTGTGATTAAGACCTCGAGATTTGCCTTAACGCGCTCTTGACCGAGATAATCACGCAGGTATTGCGGACGCAGTGTAGTTTCTAGTTCAGAGTCTTCCGCATCGAACTCTTGGTCGACCAGACGCGACACCTCTTGAATATCGTCAGATGCTTCCCACTTTGTTGTCACTTCTTATCTCACCCTTCTACTGCGCAAGTTGTTTGAGAGCTCTCGCGATCAAGGTCGCAGTAGTGCTCTCGTGAGCGTCAGCCCCCTGAAGCGCCTTTGACACTTCAAGTGAAGAAAATCCCATTGACTCAAGCGCCAATCGCGCATCGCCAAAAGCCGAACTCTGCTCATACTCTGATGTAGCCGGCTGGAAGCCATCTCTTGTTTGATAAGAAGAAAACTTATCCTTTAAATCAAGCGCGATGCGCTGTGCTGTCTTTTTGCCAACGCCAGGTATTGAAGCGATTGTCGCATAATCCTCAGACACAATAGCCGCAACGAGTGCGTCACTATCAAGCGCAGAAAGCGCCGCGAGAGCCACCTTGGGTCCCACTCCGTTGACTTCAATAAGCTTTAAGAATATATCGCGCTCAGTAGTATGAGCAAAACCGTAGAAAGTAAATTCATTCTCTCGCACGTGCAAGTAAGTTTGCACCGTCACATGCTCGCCCGTTGATCCCATGCCTGAAAGCGCGGTTAAGGGCATATGAATTTCGAAACCGATACCACCCACTTCAAGCACAATACCCGAGTTATGCTTTGCGGCAAGTATGCCGCGCATATAAGAAATCATGACTCTCTCCTAAAACCCTGCCATAGTTGCATGCGTCAGAGCAATGGCAAGCGCGTCCGAACAATGATCAGGCTGCGGCTGATGATCAAAATGGAGAAGCGTTTTTACCATATAAGCAACCTGCGATTTTTCTGCGCGTCCATTCCCCACTATTGTCTGTTTCACTTGCGTTGGTGAGTATTCGCTCACGACAACGCCTTGCTGAGCAAGTGCAAGCAGAGCGCTTGCACGCGCCTCACCAAGAAGTAAGGCACTTTTTGCATTAACGCCAAAAAAGATACCCTCCATAGCCCCGCTTTGAGGATGATACTTTTCGACCACCTGAGTCATCTCGTTGTAAATTTTAGATAGACGCTCCGTCAACGGAGCATTAGCGTTAGTAGAAATGCACCCATAGGCGAGCGGCTCACATGTACCGCGGTTGGCACGAATAATGCCCCACCCCGTATGCGCCAAACCTGGATCAAAACCAAGAACAATCATGAGTGCCCTTCTCAATTCAACACACAAAAAACCTCATGAGGAATACGAACATTTGTTCTATAGTACCCCATGAGGTTCATCGCGTCAAAATATATTTGAGCTATCTTAAAGCTCGTCGAGCTCTGCCATCTGCTCTTCGGTCAAGTCCATCGTGTGATACACTGCCTGAACATCGTCCGACTCTTCAAGGCGATCGATAAGACGCTGAACTTTCTTTGCGTCACTTGTCTCAACAGCCTGAGGATTGGTTGCTTCCATCGTAAGTTCCGCGCCGCGTACCTCAATGCCCTGAGATTCAAGCGCCGTCTTAACAGACATTACCTCGCCAGGAGCGGTGTAAACAACGACATCTTCCTCGCCGACTTCCATATCCTCGCCGCCCGCATCGGCAACAGCAAGCATCATCTCGTCCTCGTCAAATGCGGCAGTTTTTTCAACAAGAATGATGCCACGTCGCTCAAACTGGAACGCGACTGAGCCAGCGGTACCCAAATTGCCCCCCGCCTTAGTAAATGCAGCCCGAACATCAGCGGCGGTACGATTACGATTGTCAGTCAAGCACTCTACATACACCGCAACTCCCGCAGGACCGTAGCCTTCATAGACCACTTCAACCCAAGCCGCCCCATCAGAACCATTGCCCTTAGCTTTGGCAATGGCCGCGTCAATCTTATCTTTGGGCAATGAGTACGACTTTGCCTTTGCGATTGCCGCCGCAAGTGCCGCGTTGTTTTCAGGATTTGGGTCGCCCTCTTTTGCTGCCACAAAAATGATGCGAGCCAGTTTGCCAAAAAGCGCTGAGCGCTTCTTGTCCTGAGCCGCTTTACGATGCTTGGTTGTCGCCCACTTGGAGTGTCCTGACATTACCTTTCCTCTCTATTTCGTTGAACCGCTTGTCTTAATAGCGATATCTTTTGGTGGCACTTCGAACCACGTATTACCAGGATTGAGCTTTACTTCTTGACCAGCCTCATCATAAAAACGAGGTGGCTGATTCTTTTCAGCTTTCCATGTTCCGTTGATGCGCGCGCCATTTTTGAATACGGCCGCCTTGCCCTCACCGGCAAGAGTGATGTCATAGGTAACAGAACCATGAGCATCCTTTTTGTTCTGCTGCGTATACTTTGCCCACATAACTACAACATTCTTTGCGCGCACTTGCTCGCCCGTTGAGGCATCCTTGTGTACTTCACCTGAATTTATGCGCGTATAGGTATTAGTATTGGCATCAAAATCCCACTCGATTTTTGCGTAATAAGAGAACGGAATCTTGATTTTTGTTGCCGCTGAAGATGTTTCTTGTGAGGCAATTTTCTCAAAAGAAAGTGCGCGATTATCCGTCGTCAACGAATAGCCATGGCTTTCTGCAACTTTATTAATGTGTTTGGTTTTTAAGTAAAGATTATGAGGCGCCGCCTTAAAGGATACGCGATGATACAAAGAGGCTGCCTTGTTTTGAGACATATTGTTTATGCCCACCTCTTTGATACGCGCAAGCACCTGTTTATTTGCACCTGAGAAAAAGAGCATGGTGTTATATTGAGGAACGATATAGATGTCTGAGAGTCGCGCGCTACGCACTGGTCCAACTTCAGCAGGAACATTGCTTTGAAAAATACAGTTAAAGCGCGTAATGCCACCCTCGGCGATTGTTTCATACACAACATCTGCTGAATTCAGGCCCTTTTGAGGGCGAGCAGGATTTGAATTCTCAATCTTTATGCTCACGGGGCGCTTCGTAATATCAGTCGCGCTTGGAGCCTCGAGACCCGTGTAAGGCCAGACAATTGGCACTTCCGGTTGTTTCGTGGTTGGCTCAGAGGTCACTTGAGGATATTCTGTTTTCTTTTCTTTCGTGCAGCCACTCACAATGAGGGCAGTAAAACACATCAAGACGCAAAAACTTAAGAGCCCGATTCTACGTACTGTCAAAGACATACGCTCCTCCTTCAATAAATAACCTAACTAGTATAGCGCATCGCATAATTCTCATTAAAAAATGAGCGATGATTCGCTCATTTTTGATTAGTTAAGTTTTGATTTCTGAAAAGCATTCTCTTGGAGAAGGCCACGCTTCTTCGACCAAGCTACGACCACTATACCGCCGATAACCATAGGCAGGCTTAAGATAATCCCCATAGTGAGCCAGTTCCCTGCAATAAATCCGATGCCCACATCGGGTTCACGGAAAAACTCAGAAAATATGCGGAAACAGCCGTAAAAAATGGTCAGCCAACCAATAATGCTCCCCTGAGGGAGTGGCGGTTTTTTATACGCAAGAAACAAGATGATTAAGAAGAGAACAAGCCCTTCAAGGAGCGCCTCAATAAGTTGCGAAGGAATACGAGGGCTGCTTCCCGCACCAGCAAACACAACGCCCCACGATGAAGTCGTAACCCTTCCCCAGAGCTCGCCATTAATAAAGTTAGCTATTCGGCCCAGCCCAAAACCAATAGGCGCCCCAATGGCGCCTAGATCTGCCACCGTCAAAAAAGATACTTTAAGCTGGCGTGCCGCAATATAGCCGCCCAACAAAATCCCAATAAAGCCACCATGAAATGACATACCGCCATCCCATAAAGCTGGAATTTCCAAGGGGTGAGAAAGATAGTAGCCGGGTCCATAAAATAAACAGTAGCCAAGGCGGCCGCCTGCCACGACGCCAATGATGGCGTAGAGCAGCACGGTAAGTAAATCATCTGTTGAAAGCCCTGTTTTCCAGCGGCGCGCAAATGAGCGCATCAGCATAAAAGCACACAAAAATCCTGTCGCATAAGCGATCCCGTACCAACGAACAGATAGGGGGCCAATCCTTAATGCGACAGGATCAATTGATTGCAATGCAACAAGAAAGTTATGCACGTTTCCCTGCTAAAACTCGACTTTTACTGGCTCAGTTTGCTCTTGGTCGATTTCAAAATAGGTGCGCGCTTTAAATCCCATTTGCGATGCCAAAAGGCTTGCGGGAAAAAGTTCAATCGCGGTGTTAAACGTCATAACTGTGTCATTGTAGAACTGACGTGAATAAGAAATCTTGTTCTCAGTCTCGCTCAACTCGGTCTGCAGAGAAGCAAAATTTTGGTTCGCCTTAAGATCGGGATAGCTTTCAGAAAGCGCAAACAACTGACGAAGAGCGCCACTCAAAACATTTTCGGCATCTGCTGTCTGCTGTACCGTGCCTGAAGCGACTTGCGAGGCAGCATTGCGCGCCTCAATAACAGCCTCAAGTGTTTTTGATTCATGCTCCGCATAACCTTTGACGGTTGAAACCAAGTTTGGAATCAAATCCCAACGACGTTTCAACTGCACAGTAACTTGCGACCAAGCGTTGTCCACTCGGTTGCGCATAGTCACAAGACGATTGTAGAGTACGATGACATAGATAACGACAACCGCGATAAGCCCAAGCAAAATCCAATACGGCGACATTACACCCTCCAAGCACTTGAAGTTTTAGTCTTCTAACTGGTTGAGCAGATCGTCAACCGTTGATACCCCGTGAAGTTGATGACGGAAATAATCAAGATGCGCTTTGTCTGTGTCGTCAAGCTGATGAGGAATATAGATCTCATCGGCGTCTTCTTGCTGAGCGACGGCGCGCATAAACTCTTCTGGCGCAAAACCGCCCTGCTCGATGGCTGACTTTAAGTCTTCATCGATAGGACCACCAATGATGGTATTGAACAAAATCTTCCCATCCTCGAGAGGTATACCGAGGTCCTTTGAGAGATTCTCCATAGTCGACATCAAGAAAGCAGGCACAGGAGCAGTCATGGTGACGTGGGTACCGCAAATGGGACATTGAAACGTAATGTCGGCGGTATTCTTGTCACGGATGACCATATTTTCAACGCTACTCATGTTAACGACAACTTCGCCATCGTTAGGGCAATTAATTGTAAATTGCATAGTAAGCAGCCTCCTTTCATGTACACTCACATTATACCCCAGCGCTCCGACATGACTGCCGAAACACATAAAGTCTTAGCAACTTGGTGGCATTTTCTGCTACCATTACCAAACTATGGGCCCGTCATCATATACAACTCACACAGCAAATGCAACAGAGCCAACCACTCACGCGTTTAATACTCTAAATAAACACACGTTTTGGCGAGGTATTAAACTTGGTCTACCCATTTTTCTTGGGTACGTCCCCGTTGGTCTTGCCTTTGGCATTCTCGCGCATACCCAAGGGTTCAGCCTCATAGAAGCACTTGTTTGCTCGGCAACTGCGTTAGCAGGAGCTGGCCAGTTTATCGCGCTCGCTACGTTGCTCGCGGGAGGCGATGCACTCACGACAATTATTGCGACGGGTGTCGTCAACTTACGCTACGTGCTTTTCGGAGCAACTCTTTCGCCCTATGTACGCACGCTCAAAATGCGCTTTCTCCCCTGGATTGGCTACACGCTTACCGATGAATCATTCGCCATCAACGTCGCCGATCTACGCGCTCAACGCGCGAGCGCTGGCTCAATGACTGGTGTCGGATTCATAGCTTGGATTGGTTGGGTTTCTGGCACTGCGCTCGGCGTCGTTTGCGCACAATGGATAGGCGACCCCAGCACTTGGGGCGTCGATTTTGCTATGCCCGCAATGTTTGCCGCTCTCTTTGTCACGCTCGCAGAAAACAAAGAACATGTACTGACGGGATTATGCGCGGGTGCGCTCGTTATCGGCCTCGCGTTGCTTTCTCACTTTGGTATCGCGATTGACTCCAATTGGTTCATCGTTATCGGCGCGCTCGGCGGGGCAACAATCGCTATGATCGTCTTCCCCCACACCGAAGAAAGTGAGCAGGACCTCTCGGCGGGCGAAGAACTCCTCGTTGCTTCTACCCACGCTCGGGAGGGCGACAGTGAGTAACCTCTCGCACACAACCATTTGGGCCGTCATTATTGGCATGGGAGCAACCAACTTCATCTTGCGCTTTGTGCCCATGGCCGCGCTCTCACGTGTGGCACTGCCTAAGCCCGTAATGCGGTGGCTTTCGTATATTCCGATTTCGGTTATGGGAGCGCTTTTTGCGAAAGAAGTGCTGCTACCAAGCACAAAATATGACCCGCTCTTTGCCAATCCCGGCATCTATGGGGCGCTCATTTCAATGCTGACGTATAAACTAACCAAAAGTTTTATGGGCTCTACGCTTGCAGGAGTCATCAGCTTCGTCGCACTCAGAGCGCTGTTTGCCACACTTGGCTTTGGCGCATAAGCACAACTCTCGTACCAGAATCAATGAGCAAGCGTGCTCTCAGAATGTGCAACAGCTATTCACTTAAACAGGATTAACTGTGCGCCGTGGCCCGTTCTTTAAAAAATACTCACAATAGAGGCATGATTGCTTGCGAGCCGCGTCGCGATCAACCGTTGGATCGAAAACCAACTCAGGGTCGGTCGTCATCACGTGCGTTTCACGATCACACGCAGAAAAAGCACATCGTGTTGGACACATATCGCGCTCAGTCACCGCATGCGGACATACTTTCATCATATCCGGCTCGCATTCACGCGTTTGCCAACAAACAGCCATAATTCTCTCCTCAGTTTCTCATTGAGCGCACGCTTCGATTATCGCAGAAAGCTACGACTCGGAGTGGTCCCCTCTTGATTTTGATACCGGCTGCCGAGTTCAAAGTGACCATAGGGGCGGTCTACCTCTGAGGTCATTGAGGTGAACGAGATCTGCCCAATTTTCATACCCGGAGTGAGCAGAATCGGGAGATTGGCAACATTTGAAAGCTCGAGCGTCAAACGACCCTTCCAGCCTGGATCAACATAACCCGCCGTTGAGTGAATCATGAGGCCCAATCGGCCGAGTGAACTCTTGCCCTCAAGACGAGCCACGATGTCGTTGGGAAGCTCGATATGCTCAACGGTTGAGCCGAGAACAAACTCACCCGGATGTAAAACAAACGGCGATGACTTGCTCGCCTCAACAGACTCCGTAAGGCCAGGTTGCTCCTCAAGCGGATCAATGTAGGGGTAGCGTGAGTTGTAAAATACCGCAAAGTCTTTCGCGAGGTGCAAGTCGATGCTCGACGGCTGAATGTCATCCAAAGAGCAAGGCTCAACAAGAATGCGACCTTTACTCATTTCAATCTTAATGCTGCGATCTGATAAAACCATAGTATCCTTCTTATGCGAAATCTTATGCGAAATCGGAGCAGACCGCCTGGCCTGCTCCGAGTTAGTTTACTACACTTACGAGCGCGTAATTATGCGCACTTGCTGTAACCACATGAACGACATACCGCGCATCCGCTCTCGTGCTCAAGGTCGCTTCCGCACTCTGGGCAAGCGCCAGCGTGATTGTCGAGCGCGTCAGTATTCTTGCTCACCAAACCTGCGGTCTCGCCTGTCTTGATAAACTCAAGTGCATGCTCCATCGCAATACCCACAGCATCGGCGCATGAGAGAACTTTGCCACCCTCGGCCCATGCGGGAGATGGACAGCGAATGCCGCGGAGATGCTTGGTCAGCGCCTCAGGATCGATGCCTGCGCGCAAAGAAGCTGAAATCATACGGCTCAATGCCTCAGACTGTGACGAAGCACAGCCTCCCGATTTACCCATGCTGGTAAAGACTTCGCACATGCCCTGCTCGTCCCAGTTGATGGTGACGTACAGGTTGCCGCACCCTGTCTGAATCTTCTCGGTGCGTCCCTGTGTCACACTGGGGCGAGGACGTGGAGCAATCTCGCCCGCGGGCATTTGCACAGCAGACTCTGCCTTGCCCGTTGAACCAGTGGTAAGCACTTGGCTATCTTTTGACCCATCGCGGTAGATAGTTACACCCTTAACGCCCAGCTCGTAAGCCAAATCATACGTGTGGCGTACATCTTCAGGCGTCGCAGAGTTTGAGAAGTTAACCGTCTTCGATACCGCATTGTCGATGTAATCCTGATAGGCGGCCTGCATACGAATGTGCCATTCAGGAATAATGTCGTGCGCCGTCACAAAGACTTCTTGGACTTGAGCGGGTACTTCGGTAATACCTTGGACGCTTCCGTGCTCAGCGATTTCTTCCATAAGCTCAGGCGAATAGAAATCCATATCGTGAGCAATCTTCTCAAAGCGAGGATTTACTTCAACCAGCTTGTCGTTATCCATAACGTTGCGCACATATGAAACAGCGAAGAGTGGCTCTACGCCTGATGAACATGACGCGATGATTGAAAGCGTGCCAGTAGGAGCAATGGTGGTAACAGTCGCATTGCGCAACTCGCCGTTCTCCTTGCCCGCAAAAATCGACTTATCGAAGTTAGGGAACACGCCACGCTCAAGAGCGAGGTCATGTGACTCAGCCTTAGCCTCAGTCGCGATGAACTCCATCACTTTGCGCGCCAACTCGACAGCTTCGGCGGTGTTGTAACCGATGCCGAGCTCGATAAGCATATCTGCCCAGCCCATAACGCCCAAGCCAATCTTGCGATTGCCACGTACAAGCTCGTCAATCTGAGGAAGTGGATAGTTGTTTACCTCGATAACGTCATCGAGGAAACGAACTGCGCGATGCGTTACATCCTTGAGCTTATCCCAGTTGATATCGATGCCTTCGTTGCCCCTTTTAAGCATACGAGAAAGGTTGATTGAACCAAGATTGCAAGCCTCATAAGGCAGGAGTGGCTGCTCGCCACAAGGGTTGGTTGCTTCAATCTCGCCGATTGCTGGTGTTGGATTATCGCGATTCATACGATCGATGAATATGATTCCAGGGTCACCTGTTGCCCATGCCAAATTAACGATAAGGTCATACACCTCAGCAGCATTAAGTGTACCGACAGCAGACTTATCACGAGGATCATAAAGAGTGTAATCAGTTCCCGCTTTTACCGCTTCCATAAACTCTTCAGTGATGGCGACAGAAATATTGAAGTTAGAAAAATCGCCGTCTTTTTTGCAGGTGATGAACTCAAGGATATCGGGATGATCAATTCGAAGAACACCCATATTGGCACCGCGGCGTGTGCCGCCCTGCTTTACTGCCTCGGTTGCCTGGTTAAAGACACGCATAAATGATACAGGTCCGCTTGATACGCCCTGGGTTGAGCGAACTGACGCGCCTGAGCCACGAAGACGTGAGAACGAAAATCCCGTGCCGATTTGTGGATTAATGCAGTATCCTTTACTGCCGTAAAAATCTCTTCCATTGAGTCTCCAATAGGAAGAACAAAACACGCAGAAAGCTGCTGAAGATCGCGTCCGGCATTCATCAGCGTTGGAGAGTTAGGCAAAAACTCAAGGCTTGTCATGAGGTCATAAAAGTCGAGAGCGGTTTCTTTTACCTCGTCAGCACTTTTACCATATGACTTTTCAGCGCTCGCGATGTTCTCGGCAACACGCCTAAACATATCGCTTGGTTGCTCAGTTGGGTTGCCGTCCTCGTCTTTCTTGAGGTAACGGCGCTGAAGAACTGTGAGCGCATTGGGCGCAAGCTCGGTATCAATAGCACGTGAGAACTGTGCTTTTTTTGCGTTTGTAGCCATTTCTCTCCCTTTCCTTGTGTGATCGTTTTTCTGCAATATTCTTTTTACGAAGGACACATTTCCCCGCATGCGCCTACGGAAGTGGTTGTAAAGACACCACAATATCTATGAGTGTTCTCTATCCTACCCCACAATATATGGTGGGTGCAAGAGGAGAAATCCCAATTAGGTTTAAAAAAGATTTATGAATTTTTTCGTTGAGGAATATACCCTATTTGGCTTCTGCCCAGGTTGGCCCAAACGCGACTGAGACCAAAAGGGGCACTTTGAAATCTGCCACTGAACTCATGGCATCAGACACGGTTTGCGCAAGGTGCTCTCGCTCGTTCTCGGGCGTCTCAAAGACCAATTCGTCGTGAACCTGCAACAGCATGCGTGCTTCGAACTTTTCAGCGCTCAAACGGCGCGAGACGGCGATCATGGCAAGTTTTATAAGATCTGCTGCCGTGCCCTGCATCGGATGATTCATGGCGGTTCGCTCACCAAAAGCACGCACAGCATAGGCAGTGCTCTGAAGCTCGGGGATATGACGCTTACGATGAAACGCGGTTTCTACCCATCCATGCTCTTTAGCAAAGGCAACCGTTTCGCTTAGATACTCTTTAACGCGCGGATAGGCCGCGTAATAGCGGTCGATAATTTCTTGAGCCTCTTTATAGGGAATACCAAGTGACTCGCCTAGACCGTGAGCGCCCTGTCCATACACGATACCAAAGTTGACCGCCTTTGCCCTGCTGCGCATCGCGGCATCAACATCACTGGGAGCCACACCAAAAACTCGCGCGGCAGTAGCCGCATGAAAATCAGCACCACTCGTGAATGCCTCGATGAGCCCCTCATCGCCGCTCAGATGCGCGAGCACGCGGAGCTCAATTTGCGAGTAATCAACACTGAGCAATGACCAGCCCTCGTGACTCGGAATAAACGCTTTACGAATCTCGCGGCCCAACTCAGTGCGTACGGGAATGTTCTGCAGATTTGGGTTTGAAGATGAGAGTCGACCCGTCGCGGCAACGGTTTGATTAAACGTTGTGTGAATGCGACCGTCTCCTCCACGCAAGCGAGGAAGCGCATCAATATACGTCGTCTGGAGCTTATTGTACTCGCGGTACTCTAAAATCTTGTCGATAATGGGATGAGCATTGCGCAGCTTTTCAAGCACGGAAGCGTTCGTGGAATAACCAGTTTTATTTTTCTTGCCACCTTCAAGACCAAGGTCGACAAACAAGACCTCTCCTAGTTGCTTGGGCGAATCAATATTAAAATCGCTGCCCGCAAGCTCGTGAATTTCATCTTCAAGCGCGTCAAGATGTGCGCGACCTTCTTTACTCAGAGCGTCCAAGTAGTCAGCATCAACGGCTATGCCTTCGCGCTCAACGTCAGCAAGCACCAGCGAGAGCGGCATTTCCATGGTTTCAAAAAGCTCAAAGCTTCCATCCTTTTTTAGCGCATCGGCCAAGACTGCCGCTACTTGCGTCAGACAGACCGCGCGCTCGCGTGCCTCCGCGCGGCTATCGTCCTTAGGTGCCTCAAATGCTACGCCAAGATAATCCTGAGAGAGAGCTTCAAGCGAAAAGTCTTTGCGATTTGATTCCAACAAATAAGCAGCAAGCGAAATATCAAATATTCGTTTGCCTTCAAGTTTCGCGCGGTCTACCTGCACAGGGAGCGAGGAGTCCGCGGGATACAGCCACTCAAAAAGAGCTTTGATATCTTCAACCGCAATGCACTCTTCTTGGAGAGCGCGCGCCGCTAAGGGCAACTTCAACCGCAATGCACTCTTCTTGGAGAGCGCGCACCGCTAAAGGTAAAGCTTCGTCGCTATCTGCCGATTCAAGCGCTTCAGCGTCACGAGCCTGAGCCGGAGCCAAGCACGCAAACGTGTCAGTATCAAAAAGCGACTCGGCGCGCTGATAGAAGACGAGACCTCGATAGGGGCTCGCCTCATAGATTTTTTCAGTGAGCGTCTCTTCGAGCGCGCATGCGTCAGCGTTTCCGCTTTCACACGTTCCCCCCGCGGGGCCGTACTCGTGCAATTTGGCAAGAGGATTGCGCAGACGCAGTTCCATAAAAGCATCGGTCATGGTCGTGGGGTCCCACGAACCAAACGAA
>CALLZE010000021.1 GCA_937858655.1 uncultured Coriobacteriales bacterium | reverse complement strand
GCTTAAATTTGAGGATATACTCCACCACAAAAAAGAGCACAAATAGAGCCCAGGAAGCCAAAATTAACTGGTTGCCACCAGTCATAGGCGTACCGTGATTGGCCATAGAATTAAGACCAATCGAAATAGTATAGACAACCAGAACAATACCTGTGACCATCTGTGGTGGCACGGCAACGGGCCGCCTCATCAACATTTGATAGGCGAAAAGAACAGACGCTGCAACGAAGCCCACAAACGAAATCCAAAACAAAATTACTGCAGCTTGTTCCATGAGACCTCTCCTCCAATGAGAACGTGCTTCACGTTACTCAGAAACCTTCTTGCCAGTCTTAGCTTCGATGGCATCATTGAGTACGTTGATTTCCTTTTCAATCTTAAAAAGTCGACGCAAAATAACCGTAACGTAAGCGCATAGCGCAAACCAAATGATAGCGTATGCCCAAATAACATAAGGCGCATCGGTCAATACTAATTTATAAAGTTCTGCGTTGGTTGCATCCATGAAATTCTCCTAGCCTTCGAGTGCTTCTTTAGAAATGTCAAGACGAGTGCGCAAGTCTTCTTCTCCGACGCGCAATACAAAGATGGCATAGCCAATCATAAGCATTCCCACCTGTGCAATGATAAACGGAATAAGAATTGAGGGAGCCATACCCGATTTGAATACAATCGGATGCGTTGAAGGAATAAGGCGCGTAATGAAAAACGAAATGGGCGCGTCTATCCAAGCAACAATAGCAAAGACGGCCGAATAGGTTGCGCGGCGCTCTTCATCTTCAATCGAGTTGCGCAAAACAAAGTAGGCAATCATGAGAAGCATCATGATGAGATATGTAGTGAGTCGAGGCTCCCACTCCCACCAAACGCCCCAAGAAGCCCTCGTCCAAATATCGCCCGTTAGCATAGTGGCGATAACAAAGATGAGTGCTGTCTCCATTGCGATACGCGACTTCGTGTCGTAACTTTTGCGACGTTTGCGCAAAAAGAGTACAGCAAAAATACCCGCGATCGTAAATACGAGAAATGACGCCTCAGCAATAGGCACATGGAAGTAGAAGATCTTCTGTGCAAAACCAGGGCGCTGATAGTTTATGCTGCCATCCGTTGGTTGCATATTTGCAGGTGCCAAGGGGTAGACCGTGTCGACTGCTTTATTGAGCGTCGCAAAACCAAACGTCTGCACCTCGGCGGTATAAAACGCCATTAAAAATGCAGCGGTGGTAAGCAAGCCTCCCACTATCACAAGCGTGATAGCGATTTTTATTTGCTTTCCCACTCTTTCTCCTCTCAACTTTTTAACTAACGTATTATCTTAACGCATACGCGTTTTCAAACAAGAACAAATGTGCGCGATTTTACGCGCCGAGCACGAAATCGTAGAGCACGTAGCCCACGCCCACCATTACCACATCAAAGACAACCGCACCCGCGATTTGCTGCCAGAACGAAGCAACATACCCAGGGTTTGCGACAATAACCGAGGTCATCGCAGTAACAATGATGAGGAGCAGTGGAAACATGACTGGAACAAACATAACCGCAAGAATAAAGTCTTTTCCTCGTGTGTTGACTGACATTGTAGCCATCAGCGTTCCTGCACCGGCGATTCCAACCGAGCCTACCAAAATGGCAACCACAAGCATCCACCAAGGTCCTGACTGCGCCAGCGCGCCGCCTCCCAAAAAGAGGAAGTAAAAAATCGGCACGATAAAAACTTCAACGATGCACAAAAAGATAAAGTTACCTACCGCTTTACCCAAGAAAATTATTGGCCTGTCAATAGGTGCAAGGAGAAGTGCTTCAAGGCATCCTTGATCTTGCTCATGAACAAGCGATCGATTGAGACCAAGCAGGGACGTAAAGATAATTGCGAGGAATAACAATCCCGCCGCAATGCGCGTAAAGTCAAAACCTTGACCAGCTTGAGAAAGGGCAATGTAATAAATTACCAGCACAAGCAAAGCATAGAGACCCATCGAGGTAATCATCTCTTTGGTACGCATCTCCATGACAATGTCTTTGCGGATGATCGCCTTGAACTGGCGCCAGTTTGACACCTTAATTTTTGAAGGAGTTTCAGGCTTTTTCTCTTTGGGCTTGCGCTCCATAACATAATCATTTGATTGAGCCATTACGAAACCCCCATTCCAACAGTTTCACGGTACAAACGAGCAAACTCTTCTTCATTGATATTGGCGCGCTCATCGAAGAACACTTTTTGTCCATTAGCCAAAATCAACGCGTGCGAGCACAACTGCAAACCTTTCTGCAGGTCATGGCTCACCATAATGAAGGTATGGCCCTCGCGCACCTTATCGATAAGGCTATCGAGAATGTCCATCGCATGAGGGTCGAGGCCAGAGTAAGGCTCGTCGAGAAAAATGATATCGGGATTAGGGAGCAACGCGCGCGCAATTGAAAGGCGCTGCGTCATACCGCGCGAGAAAGTACGCGCTAAGTCCATGCGACGATGCTTAAGCTCGACGGCTTCGAGCAATTCGTCAATGCGCTCTTCAGGATTGTCGAGGCAGTAAAGCTCGGCAAAAAAGCGCAGGTTTTCTTCAGCAGAAAGGTCAGGGTAGAGAAGCGGATTGTGGCTAATAATACCAATCCGTTCGCGGAGTTCGAAGTCTTCTTTAACGACGTCGAGACCGCATACTTTCACCTGACTACCACTTGCTGGTGGGGTAAGCGTTGATAGAACGCGAAGCAGCGTCGACTTGCCAGCGCCGTTCGGTCCAAAAATCGAGAGAAAAGCACCCTTAGGCAAATCGAAACTCACCTTATTGAGTGCTTTGCGCGCACCGAAGGTTCGGGATAAATCCCGAACCTCCACTGCCATTTCTTGTTTTATTTCCTCAGACACGTAAGAGTGCCTCCCTTTAAATTACGCGCTCAGTGCCTTCTTCTTAGGCCATGTTGCAAGAGCGGTTGCTGTAAGCAAAAGAGCAAAACCAATCCATACAAACCAGATAAGCGGATTAATCTTTACATCCATCGAAATCTGGTCGCCTGTCTTGCCTTGGAATACCACAAAGATATCACGGAGTGGCTCAGAGAGCACGACGGCATTAAGTCGTGATTGGCCTTGGATTGCAAACGTGGTCATCGAAGGATGAACGGTACCAACGTGCTTGCCATTGCGGCTTACATCAAAGGAAGCAATCGCTTCAACATCGCCGTTATCTTTTGTGTCCTCTGAAAGTCCCTTGTAAGTAAGAGTATAGTCCTTCATTACGATGGTCGATCCCGACTTATCGATAATGTTAGTACTCAAGTCACGTACGTACATAGCTGAACCAATGAGGCCGATAACCATAATACCGATAGCGATATGTGAGAGGTAACCGCCCGCCTGGGTACGCGCTTTAAAGAAAACTGCATACAGGGCAGAACCGATGCTCTCTCCTGTTGCCTCCCTGCGTGCCTTTACACCACGAACAAAGAGAGCGGCGGTGTTGCAGATAACAAATGAAGCAAGCAGGAATCCAAGAATTGCGATGCCGTGATAAATAGCTGAAGGGCCCCAGTTAAGGAACGTCTTTGCTCCCTCTCCGCCTGCAGCAACCATGTCAGCATAGACTGGACGCAAGTTGAGAACCCACTCGGTCATCAAAGCCGCAAACATAACGAGCGCGGCGACGAGTGGCCACTTAATGCGCTTCCAGAAGTCTCCTCCCGAGGTCTTCGCCCATGAGAGAACAGGACACGCCGCAAGCACAACGAGATAGAGCAGGCCCACAGGACGAGCGAGCAGCTCATAGGCGGTTGCGCCGAGCGACTGTCCACCAAAGGGCAGCCACTTAGGGAGTGCTGAAGAGACGGTCATATACGCGATGATGACAGAAGCAACCGTCATCAAAACATTGTTGAAGTAGTACGCCGCCTCACGACCGGTGAGTGACTCAAAATCATCATCAGAAGAAAACTCTTTCCAACGAATCGCGAGTCCCACAACAGCCACGATTATTGAGCCGAAGATGATAGCAAGGAACAACCACAGTGAGAGGTTATCCTTCTCAAATGCGTGTACCGACTGAACAATACCTGAACGAGTGATAAACGTACCCAAAACAACCATCGCGAAGCTGATAGCGCTTGTCATGATTGCCCAGCGCTTAAAGCCGTCACGACGACGGTACATGGTGAAGCTGTGAATCATCGCGACGCCAACAAACCATGGGAGAATTGAAGCGTTCTCAACGGGGTCCCATGCCCAGTAGCCACCCCAGCCCAGTACCACGTAGGCCCAGATTGCGCCAAGGCCAATACCAGCACCGAGGAAAAGCCATGAGAAAATTGTCATACGGTCGCACAATTTAATCCATTTGTCGCTTGGGTCGTTGCAGATAAGAGTTGCCATTGCATACGCGAAGGGAACGGTCAAACCAGCGTAGCCCAAGAATAGTGTAGGCGGATGCAAAATCATCGCCCAGTGCTGGAGGAGCGGATTCATTCCCCAGGAGCTTGCCATACCAACGAGCTGCCCGTTTGAGAGATATTCGGCAGCCGTAGCGATAAAGGGATTGTTTGATTCAGAGAAAATCATCGCAACCGTAAAGAGCGACAGGACAACATTGAGCACCATAAGCGCCATGCCGTTGAGCTCTTCGTCTGAGCCCATACCCCTCCAGGCAATAATGCCCGCAAAGATTGACATGAACCATGCCCAGAGCAAGAGCGAACCTTCGCGTCCAGCCCATAAGCCCGACAACTGATACAGCCACGCAAGCGAAGACGTATCGGTTGAGTGATTAGTCGCAACATACTGGATGCTGTAATCCTTCGTAAAGAACCCAACAATCAAGAGCAGAATGGCGAGGCTCAATCCTGCCACCGCTCCGAAGGTGAGATAGTAACCAGCGCGCGTCATGCCCGAGCCGTGTTTGCCCATTGAGCGGCCCCACAAGAAGGCTATGACAGAAGTCACAGATGCGACCAGCGCCAGCCCCAGACCAATTTGACCTAATAGCAACATAGAATAACCTCTCAGTTATTTTCTCTACTTAGCGAGAGAAATGTTTGTTGTTTCAAAAGCACCAGCGTCATTGAGTTTGCCCGTCAATATAACGGTTGTACCCTCTTTCGCTTCGTCTGGCATACCGCCGTCAAAGGCGATGTTGAGTTCATCAGCAGAGCCCTTAGCATTTTGGATAATGAAACGAACTGCTCCTCCTGGAGGATTAATGCTGCCGGCCTTGATGACACCCTGAACTTTAACAGGAATGCCCTTCATTGCGTCTGACTTCTTTTTGAGGTCGGTTACGCTATAAGCGCCTGTTGCCGACTCATATTTTGATGGACACTTGGTAATCATCTCGCCAGCTTTAATGGTGCCGCTACCGTCAAGTTCACCCGTAACGATTGCCGTTACGCCATCACCAAAGGTTGAAGGAACTGCTCCCGAATAAACAATCGTAAGTTGTTTACCTGTTGAGTTCTCATCATCTTCATCACGAATTTTAAAGGTCATGGGGTTAGACTTTTTATCCCATGAACCGGCAACGACAACGCCGCCAACTTTGATACGCTTACCAACATTGCTCTGGTCTGAGGTAGCCTCTTTGACCGTCATGTTATAGGCGCTTCCGCCGCGCATTCCTACTGTTGCAAAAATTGCAGCAATAGCAATGAGCACGATTGCGGTAATACCGATAAGCCTATTGCGTGCTCGCTTATTCATACGTGCCTCTCCTGACTCTTCATCGAACTGACACACACAAGTGGAGCCGAGAGGAATGACTCGCTCCACGTTCTTAACAATAATATAGCCGGGATATTGCCTGAACAGGTTTAAATCATACCATTACTCTGTTCGAAATACGAAACTTTGAAATGTAGATTCGGTGTGAATTTTATTGCTCTATCAGCGCTTAATTTCTTCATTTTTAGACGCATAGTGCACGCTCGGCGTAAAACCTTCTTGCTTGAGACATGTGAGATATTCGCCGGGAGCAAGGGGGCCTTGTGATCCTTTTGCTGCCACAAGAAGCGCTTCGATAACATTCGTGCCAAATGAGCGTCCCTCAAGACGCGGTGTCGTCGTCACCACAAGTTCAACGCCCCGCTTATGCAAAAAATCAATATCGTCCGGCGTGGTGGTGTTCGTGATGACAATAGTGCCCGCCAAATCGTCGGGCATAAATTGGATGACATACTTATAATCACCCACGATAATGTCAGCATCATAATAAAGCTTGTCAGTTTTTGCGGAACGCTTAGGCTCGGTTGACGCGTCTGACTCACTCGGGTAAATCCAAGAAAAAGGCAGTTGCGCGACAATGGGCATCATCATGCGCGCAAGGCGCGTCAGCACTTTGCGACTGTGAACAATGACAGGGATGCCGAGCGCGTAAATCAAATCGCCATATCCCACAACACCCTGTGTATCGGCATCAGCACATGCCATCGCAATTCCCCAGCGATCAATAGCTGAAGTAACCAAGATATTCTTGCCCTGAAAGTTGATGCCTAATTCGTCACGCATAAAACGGACCGTATCGCCTTCAACGGCGCCTTTGAGCCCCGATCCGTCAACAACAGGCGTCTTTTGCACACACGACACAAGGTCTTTTATCTCGCGAAAGTAAAAGCGACGGTCCGCGGCATTCAGAAAAATGTCGCACCCACCGATACCAATGGCGGCAACATCAGGATTGTTGTCGCATTCAATGAGTTTCTCGCGCAGTAGCGCGCGATCGCCATTAGTGCCCACTCTTCGCGCACGGATTTGCTGACCGAGAATATCAACAACAACTTCATGGTCGCGGCTACTTGAGCCAAGCGACACGCTCACTACTTCTTTGATAAGAGCCACCTCTTCGCAATTTGGAGTGCCGACATGTTTTCTTCGGGCGCACTCACCAGTCTTTCTTCAGGGCTTTTTTGAGGAGCAATAAGTTCTTCAAAAACACTCTTCAGTACATTTAAATCTAACTTTTGGTCAGAAGTGATGGGTGATTCGCCAAGTTTAATGCCCACTACTTCGCCATCGATAATGCGTTTAAATGAATCAATACGGTAGTCGCTTGCCGCGATAATAACCGTGTCAAAACTCTTGAGCGCCGCAAGCGTGTCAATCATACGATTGAACATATCAGCGGCTGGTCCCTCTCCCACACGCTGGCGATCGTCCTGCGAAAGAGCGAGCGACAAATCAACACCGTAACTATCAGCGAGAGCCATGGCCTCGCGCGCATTTGAGAGGGGAAACGCGATGAAAGCAATTTTTTTGCCATAGCGCAATGCGCCAAGTGTCTCAATATTTGATACAAAACTACGCGGAACGCCCGCGCGCGTTGCCGCCTCTTCTTGGGTTGCCCCTTTTACGCGACTGAGCAATATGTCTTCAAGCGCGCTCATCAACTTTTCTTTGCTAATAACTTTATCGCCTATTCGAAAGAGCTCCACCCAAGGTCACCCCTCTCCCTATGAACGCTCAGTATTTCGCTGAGCGATTATGCGCAAACCTTCAAGGGTTAGCGTTTCGTTCACGACGTCAACGCGCTTGCAGTAGGGAGCGACCAAATGAACAAGTCCACCGGTTGCCACCACCGTTGCTTCATAACCAAGTTCGTCGAAAATGCGCTCGACGAGCCCATCCACTTTGGCTGCTTCGCCAAAAATGAGGCCAGATTGAATCGCTGCGATGCTGCTCGTGCCAAGCGCGCGCGCTGGTGCCTCAAGATCGACCGAGCTGAGACGAGCTGCCTTCGCAAAAAGGGCCTCAGCGCTTGTCTCCACACCGGGAGAAATGACGCCGCCCTTATAGGAACGCTCCTTTGTGACAACATCGAGATTAGTTGCTGTACCGAAATCCGCAACGATAACGGGCGCGCCGTAGAGATATTCAGCGCCAACCGCGTTCGCGATGCGGTCAGCTCCCGCTTCATGGGGGTGGCTAATGCCGAGCGTTATGCCAGTTTTAATGCCGGGGCCGACAACAAGGGTGCGGGCACTTTCGACCGTACGCGCGAGTTGCTCCCAAGCAGTTGTGAGATGAGGAACAACGCTTGCAATGATAATAGTGTCAACATCAGAAAAGTTGCTTTCACGCAACTCAAAAAATTCGTTCATTTTAATTTGAAGTTCATCAGCAGTGCGCGTGATATCGCTCGCGATACGCCACGTAGTTACGAGGTTATCATCATCAAAAAGTCCTACGACTGTTTGGCTGTTTCCAACATCGATTGCGAGCAGCATCTTATTCCTGTCTCTTGTGCGCCTGTGGTATCATCGTTACAGTGCGTGAACAAGCGAAGCTTGTTTATTGGTTTTGCGCTGTGTATACGAATCTGTATACCTATAGTACCACGCTCATATTTGAGTCATGCTCCAATTTGAGCAAAGGTTATTTTTGGACTTTCTGCGCAAGAAGGGATATGTGTATGTCTGACCAGCCACTCCGTATTCTCGTCGTTGACGACGAATTGCCGATTACTGAATTCGTAAGCTACAATCTCAAAAAAGAAGGCTACATTGTTGATGTGGCTAACGACGGCGATAGCGCACTTGCCATGGTTTCAGAAAACGAGTACGACCTCGTCATTCTTGATGTCATGCTCCCTGGTATGAATGGCTATGAAGTCTGCAAAAGGATTCGCGCCACCTCATCAATCCCTGTGCTGTTCTTATCAGCACGCGACACGGAACTCGATAAGGTTGTCGGTCTCGAAATTGGTGGCGATGACTATCTGGCTAAACCCTTTGGTGTTCGCGAACTATCCGCGCGCGTTAAAGCGCTGCTGCGCCGTGCTCATACTGAGCATTCAGGTATCAATCATGCAACGCCGATAGCCGTCGAAGTTGCGGGCATCGAACTCGATGAAGCTTCGCACCATGCGACAAGCGCGGCTGGCCCTATTGACCTTACTCCCCGTGAGTTTGAACTGCTCAGCTGTCTCATGCACAACGCGGGACGCGTACTCTCACGCGAAGAGCTTTTGCGTGAAGCCTGGGGCTGGGAATATCTGGTCGAGACAAAGACGGTTGACACGCATGTGAAGCGTTTGCGTGACAAGCTGGAGGCCGCTAAGGTTGACCCCGCGCTTGTTGAGACCGTACGCGGTTACGGTTATCGCTTTCGCACTGAATAAGATTGAGCGCACAAGTCATTCTTGCGCCAAACAAAAGGAACTCAACGATTGAACAATAAACGAAATAGTATGCGCCAGCTTTTCGCAAGCGCTTTGCGCACGTATGCCATTACTGCCACGCTCATTATGTGCGGCGTTGGCCTCATTTGCGCACGCTTCAAATATGGTTGGATTGCCCTGTTGGTCGCGGCCGTTGGTTGCATTATTGCTTTTTGGTATCTTGCCGACGACACCTCACATAAAAATACAACGGACCTTGATAATCTCATCAGCGCCGTCAACACTTTTAATAGTGGCATTCTTTCGGTACGCGCTCGAGGCGCAGGCACCAAAGAAGTGCGTCAACTTGTTGAAGGCTTTAATAAAATGGCAAGTGAGGCAGAGCGCGCTATTGTATCGCTGAGCACTGAAGAAAAACGCCAGATGCAGTTTGTGTCTGACGTTTCGCATGAGTTGCGCACTCCCCTCACCGCTATTCGCGGCGCGGCCGAAACACTGCTAGACGGAGGCGTTCCTCAGCAAGACCAAGTGCGCTTTCTTTCGACCATCGCCGCTGAATCAGAGCGCTTATCGCGTCTTGCCAATGACTTGCTCACGCTCCAGCGCATTGAAGGAGCTCGTGGTGAACTTCCTATGCGCAAACTCAACCCACGTGACGCGGCTGAGCGAGCGGCGCGTGCCCTTGCTCCCCTGCTTGACGCACGCGATGTGAAATTTGAAATCACAGGGCAATGCCCCGACATTTTAGGTGACATTGACCGCATTCAGCAGGTCATTTCAAACCTGGTTGACAACGCAACGCGCATGGTTGGCGAAGGCGGCCGCGTATGGGTCGAACTTTCAAGCGCGTACCGTCATGAACTTGGCTCAGCGGTCGCGGCCAAGAGTTTTGTTGATGTCGACCGCTTTGTCATCATCGCTATTTGCGACAATGGCCCTGGCATCCCCCCCGAGAATATTCCTCGCCTTTTCGACCGCTTCTTCCGCACCGACCTCAGTCGCGCACGTAATCGTGGCGGCGCAGGTCTCGGTCTTTCAATTGTTAAGGCAATTATCGACGCGCACGGTGGCGAAATTGAAGTTGAGAATCGCGTAGCGGGTGGCACGCAATTTACCATCTATTTGCCTGTTCCTCCAGAAATCGGAACCGACCAACTGAGCTTTTAAGAAGTAGGTGGCCGCAGCGATATTTCGCCTGCGAAAATTTCACGCGCAGTACGTGGATCGCTCTGTGGTTCATCACCCAACAATAGCGCTCCCTGTAAGGAAAATCCAACACAATAGCCACGGGCAACTTCTTTGCCCAAGTGGTTGGATATGATGACCAACTTATGCATATTGCGCTCTTTTGCGCTGTATTCTTCAAGCAAGGGAGCAAACCCTTCAGCTTGCCATGTAGCATAGACATTCTCAAATGCCGTCAAAAACATAAGCGCGAGCTGCTTGCGATGAAGTTCAACACCAAAATCATCTAAGTAGGTTGCCGTCTTTACCTCATCTTGCGCAGAGTTCTGCGGACGGCGGTTGTTGAGCCCTACTCCCACCACGAGCGCACCATTCTTTTGCTCGATGAGAATACCCGCAATCTTTTTATCGCCCAGATAGACGTCGTTTGGCCACTTTATGCTGATGTCATCGATGAGCTCAGGTCTTTCCGCCTCAAAAAAAGCCTCACGGTACGCGCGCGCAACCGCAAGAGCCGCAACAAGCGATAACGAACTCACTTTTTGCGAATCGACCTCGTTACTGAGGAGAAGCGATAGATAGACACCGCCCTCATCTGAAGACCAGACACGCGTCATGCGTCCGCGTCCCGCGCTTTGACGATAAGCGATATAGGCAGCAGGTTCTTTTTGGCCGTCGAGAAAGGCCTCCAGCGCAATATCGTTGGTCGAAGAAACCTCGTCAAAGAACGAAATCTTCTTCCAGAACGTGCGTGCTAAAAATCTTGGGTCTTCATACGGAATGCCGTGTTTCTCCATGTAGAGATTTTTGCGGCGCGTCGCAAAACGCTTAAGCATCACAAAAGCAAAGACAAAGAGAGCAACGAAAACGGCCGAAGCAAACCATCCAATGCTTTTCATTATGCGGCCAGCAAGGGCAACGTTTTGCTGAAGAAACCAGCCCACAATGACCAGGGCCGTTGTGTAGAGAATGCCACCAAGAGCACTCGCGGCAATGAAGGGACCAAAGTTCATTCTGGTTGCACCCGCAATGGGCGGGATAAAGCTTTTTGCGCCATACGCGAAACGAGCACCAAAAACCGTCATAACCCCATGATGGTTAAAGTATTCAGTAATATCATCAACAAAACCGGGGTCCAGTTTGAAAAAGCGACCCACGCGCGTGGCCGCGCACCACGCCATGAGTTTGCGCACGCGTACTATGCCAAACCAGCGGCCCATCGCGTAACCAAAGGCGATACCACATAAACCGCCGAGCCACAGATCGGAAGAGCGTCGTGTAGGGAAAG
>CALLZE010000020.1 GCA_937858655.1 uncultured Coriobacteriales bacterium | reverse complement strand
TACGCTTGCCTTGCGCGATAAGCGGTTCAGCAAAGATGTTCGTAAGCTTCTCGACGATATGAATATTGAGGATCGTGAGCAATTATCCTCGCCAGAACAGGACGGGGAGTAACGCGCAGAGTTATGAAAGCAAAAGCTCTCACATTTGTGCGTATTTTAGTGTTTACCGTGCTTCTTGTAGTGGGGCTTTGGTATGCTACCGAAGTCTTTAAGCCGGCGGCTATTTCTCGCCAAAGCTGGAAAGGCTATCTTAAGGAAGATTCAGGCAATGTTGACGTGCTCTTTGCAGGAACTTCGCATGTCTATTCGGCCATAAATCCTGATGTGGTCGATGCTTCGGGCAATGAAACGTTTCATTCGTATGTTCTCTCGGGCTCTGGTCAGTCGATCGCGCTGACGTATTACACCATCAAAGAGGCACTTCGAACGCAACACCCCAAAGTGGTGGCACTTGAAGCGTTTCGCATTATTGGTAAACAAAAAATGGCTGAGAACAATGCCATGGCCAACTTTCATTACATGCCTGTATCGCTCAATAAAGTAGAAGCGCTGTTCGCGACAACTGAAGCAACAAGCCGCGAGCGTGTAGGTATGTCGCTTGTTACGTATCACTCGCGTTGGCAAGAGCTTAAACGAAGCGATTTTAAAATCAAACGCGTTGAAACAACAAAAAGCGGTGAGACAGTTACCACCACCAAAGATAACGTGCAAGCTGAGTTGCGCGGTTATTCTGAAGTTGAAAACACCGAGACCGTAGAGCCTTTGCCTGAAACGGTTGAGAGCATTAACCAAGCCGCGTGGCAAGAAAATTACCCATGGCTTTTGCGCATCGCTCAATTGTGCAAAGACAATGATTGTAAGTTGGTGCTTTTTTGGACACCTAACGCGATGAAGGGCCAGCAAACATATATCGCGGAGGTGCGTAGGAAACTCTCTGCCGATTACCCTGGTGTAACCTATATCGACTACAACTCATTGACTAAAACGGGAGCGGTTAAGTATGACCGCGACTTTGCGGATCAGACACACGTTAACGTGAACGGCGCCCGTATCGTGTCTGCTGACATGGGTAAACGTCTTGCGGCTTTGGTGGAGGAGAAGTAATGACTTTTTTGATTTCTTTATAAAAGCCTCCT
>CALLZE010000019.1 GCA_937858655.1 uncultured Coriobacteriales bacterium | reverse complement strand
ATATGACAAAGCCCAACATGCCGTACAGACCACTGCCAACTCCCCCGAAGATAACTTCGCCCAGCTGCATAAGCATCATAAGCACCATACCGCCAAGAGGGGTGTAGCTGTCATGCATAGAGTTGACGGACCCGCTTGACGCGGCAGTGGTGAACGCAGCCCAGGCGCTGCTCGTTGCCACGCCAAAACGAGTCTCTTTCCCCTCCATATTTCCTTGCGCTTGAGCCGGCGTTTTGGTGCTCAAGGTTGCGGCGGTACTCCTCGATTCAAGAGCAACCGCGCCCTTTTGCGCCAACTGCGGTGTCGCGTGAATCTCAGCCGAAGCAAGAACGCCCATCGCGATGACGAGCACGACAAGCATCGCGGCAAAGAGTGCCCGCCCTTGCTTTTTGGCTCCCACGCTTCTTCCAAAGGCAAAACACAGAGCGACCGGTATTAGCAAAATCGAAAGCATTTCTAAAAGATTGCTTAAAATTGTCGGATTTTCTTGCGGACTGGCCGAGTTGGTGCCCATAAAGCCACCACCATTGGTGCCCAACTGCTTAATAGCAATTTGGCTTGCTTGGGGGCCCATCGGCTCAACGCGGTGGGTAATTTTTTCGCCCTGTGCTGTCACTGTCACTTCAAGCAGATGAGTCTTTTTATAGGGATTGAGGTTTTGGACGACTCCCTGCGACACCAAGAGCAGCGACAGCACAAGAGCGAGCGGAATGAGCACGTATACGATGCTACGGGTGAAGTCCACCCAAAACGAGCCAAGGCCATTTTTCTTAACTCGTTTGAAGCCTCGTATCAGTGCGAACAAAACCGAGATTCCGACCGCGGTTGATACGAAGTTTTGCACCGTGAGCCCAAACGCCTGCGCGAAATAACTCAGCGAACTCTCCCCAGAATACGACTGCCAGTTTGTGTTTGTCACAAAGCTGATGGCCGTATTGAATGCCTGGTCCCAGTTCATACCGAGATAGTGCTGCGGATTTAAGGGCAAATGCCCTTGAAGCATCAGCATACCCATGAGTACCGCGATGCTCATAACACTCAAAAATAAAACGCACTTTGCGTATTTCTTCCAGCCCATTTCTTCGTCTGGATTTATAGCTAAGATTTTGTAAAGCGCACGCTCGCACGGCGCAAGAATTGGCGTGAGAAAAACACGCTCACCATCCATGACTTTGCTGATGTAGATGCCAAGAGGCACCGCGAGCGCAATTAAAATCGCGAGATATCCACTATATTGCAGGGCGATGTACACTAACGATCGCCACCCATTAATTTGCATCCCAAATACGTCAAAAGGGCTAGCACGACGCAGCCGAGAGCCAATTTGATAAATTCCATTTGCATGTGTTGTCTCCTAATCTCCACCTTAAGATTAGAAAAAAACAAATTAGAACGCCGTTAATATTCGCGCCTTGATGTTAAGACCGTGTTAAAAAAGCACGCCCGCGTTACACGGACGTGCTCAATGAATCTTGGCTTATACGCGCGCACTGTTTATGCTTGGTGCTCAGCCTGAAATAGGTGCAGAGCATAGCGCACGAGCGCGTAGAGAATACCCGCCCACGCAAGCACCATAATAGTGGGAGCGAGGTAAGGCAAAACGGGGCAATGGAATCCCTGCTTCGTTAAAAATTTACCAGCGCCTGCGGTTGCGAGGGCTGAAATAGTGAGCGGGAACGTGAAGGCCGCAAAGGTTGGCGTAAATGAATCTTTCAAAGTCTTAAAAGAAAGGAAGAGCGCAAGCAGAAGCAGCACAACAGCACACGCGCCCAGCGCGATAACCATCCCTACCGCTTTCGCCTCAAAAGCATTGAGGTAGCCCACGAGCAACAGCGCGGAGGGCGCCGCAAAAATCATAGCGGTTGGACGTGCTGGCTGAGGAATCGCGATGCCGCCAAAGACGCGATAAAGAGCTACGGGCAAACATGCGATAAACGCAACAAGTCCAAACCAGAAGATAGCCTGACCAAGCGCTTCCTGGCCAACAGCGGGAGAAGAAACACTCGCACAGACAACTCCCACAAAAGGAATGAAGAGCGTCGGGAAGATTTTTTTCATGTCAAAAGGCATGAGAACACGGACGATAAAGAACCCCATGAAAAAGATATGGAGCGCGAGGGCTATCCACCACAAGGCGACAGCAGCCGGTTTTGAAAACGGAACAAGATACGTCACGCTAATGAGTAGCGCCATAGAAAGCGTTGGCAGCACGCTTATGACAATCGGATTTTTAAGTTCTTCGCCTACTGCGGCGCGTGCAAAAACGAGCTTAAGCAATACGGCGGCAAACAGCACAACCGCGACAAAACCGATAATGCTGCGCATCTGTGGTGCGCTGTCTTTGTAGAGATTGCCCATTGAGAAGAGCGCAAGAATAATGCCTGTAAGCGGAAGCGGCAGGCGCTTCAAAAAAGTATTAAACATGTCTTGTTCCTTAGTTATCGAGGTTAGTGAGGCCGAGTTCACGCACAATCACATCGGCCGTATGCGCGGCCATCTCACCGGTGAAACTGATGCACTGTGATTTATGCTCACCACTGGCCATATCCATGCCCTGTGTATGAATTTTGCAGCACAGGACGTGACGCGAACGCGCATCACGAAAACGCTGCTGCACCTCGTTAGCAAGTTCAAGACATTTTACTGAAGTAGGGTCTTGGGGGTTTGTTGGTTCGCTACGACCGAAGAAGTAGCCGATGGCAAGAATGGCGCCTGAAACAGCTCCGCAGACACACTTTGATTTGCCGATGCCCACCGGAAATCCAGAAGCTGCTCGAACGAGCGCTTCAGGCATATCAGGGTCAATATTTTTGCGGATGGAATACACAAGAGCCTCTGAACAGTAGAAGCCTCCCGAGCGAAAAAGTTCCTCGGCATCTTGGCGCACTTGCTTAATCGACACTTCGGTTTTCATATAAGTCCTATCTTATTGAAAGAATAAATACAACTTATGTTAAAAGAAAACCGAAAGACTCGTCAAGCACTTGGCACAAAAAATCGGCAAGCACTACTGCTCGCCGATTTCATCTTGGCTTGTTATCTTTTTTGAAACGCTCTCTTATTCTTGCGTCAGGATAAGCGGCCCATCCTCGGTAATCGCAATAGTGTGTTCAATCTGAGCTGAACGCTGCTTATCGCGCGTAATGACTGTCCAGCCATCATGAAGCGTGCGAACGTCATCGCCGCCAAGGTTAAACATGGGCTCAATAGCAAGACACATGCCCGCGCGCAGTGTTGGCCCCATGCCAACGTGCGGATCGAAATAGTTAGGAATATTAGGATCCTCGTGCATATTCTGCCCGATGCCGTGACCCACATACTCACGCACGATGCCGAGTCCGGCGGCATCTCCCACCGCACCAATTGCAGCACTCACATCACCGAGGTGATTGCCGATAACCGCTTGCTCGATGCCAGCATAGAGCGCGCGGCGCGTAGTATCGATGAGGCGCTGCGATTCAGAGTCGATAGAGCCGACTCCCACCGTATTGGCGTTGTCGCCATTGTAGCCGTCGTAGATAGCGCCCACGTCAATAGTGACGATATCGCCCTCATTTAATTTTGCACGCTTCGAGGGAATGCCGTGCACAACCTCGTGGTTAACGCTCGCGCAAATGCTACCCGGAAAACCACCGTAGCCCAAAAACGAAGGCACGGCGCCCTCCTTGCGAATAGTCTCTTCCGCAAGTTCATCAAGCTCAGCTGTTGTCACGCCAGGCGCAACTGCTTCGCAGGCAACACGAAGAGCGAGGGCACTGATGCGCCCCGCCTCCTTCATTACTTCAAGTTCACTTTTTGATTTGATAATAATCAAAACGAAATTAAGCCTCCAAGACGCTCTTAACGTCAGCCCATACTGTGTCTACCGGACGGTCCCCATCGATGGTATTGAGAACACCTTTGCCGCCATAGTAGTCGATGAGAGGTGCCGTTGATTTTGCATAGACGTCAAGACGATTGCGTACGGTTTTTTCGTTGTCGTCGTCGCGCTGGTAGAGCTCGCCTCCACATACGCTGCAGGTGTCGCCCTCACTTGCCGAAGTAATACGGCCGCATTCTTTACAGGTGCGACGTGAAGTCAGACGATTGACAATAACCTCAGGGTCAACATCGATAGCAAGAGCCGCGTCAATTGCTTTACCCAAGTCAGAGAGTTCCTCATCAAGCGCAACAGCCTGAGCCGTCGTACGAGGAAAGCCATCAAGAATGAATCCCTTATCAGTATCAGGTTGAGCAAGGCGGTCCTTTACGAGGCCAATAACAACCTCGTCAGGAACAAGGTCACCCGCATCCATAAACTTCTTTGCTTCAAGACCAAGAGGAGTTTTGTTCGCAACAGCCGCGCGCAAAATGTCGCCTGTTGAGATGTGAGGGAGCTGGTACTCATTAATGATGTTCTGTGCCTGTGTACCCTTGCCTGCCCCTGGCGCACCGAGCAAAACGATATTCATAGAAAGTCCTTTCAACTTGTGTTTAAAGCGCTCAATAACAAAACAAGACCCGCCGCGTGGTACGCCGCCAGTCTCGCGTTACTTACATAATACAACAAACCATCAGACCCGACAGAACTCTTATGCGAATGGAAGCAGGTTTCACATCACTGCCACAACTTTCCACTTGACTTGTGTCCGACCCCCATTAGATAATATACGAACAAATGTTCGCCATTATCAAGAAAGGAACGCCGTGAGCGATCGCGTCATTTTGCACTCAGACATGAACTGCTTTTACGCTAATGTTGAGTGTTTTCATCGCCCCGAAATTCGGGATAAGCCGGTCGTGGTTGGTGGCCATGAAGAGTCACGCCACGGCATTGTTCTGGCGAAAAATGAGATCGCAAAACGTTTCATGGTTAAAACGGGCGAAGCCTTATGGCAAGCGCGCCAGAAGTGTCCAGGGCTCATAGTCATTCCTCCCGACTACCAGCTTTATATGAAATTCTCACGGATGGCGCGCGACATTTACTACGACTACACCAACCAAGTTGAGCCCTTTGGCCCCGACGAATGTTGGCTTGACGTAACGGACAGTATGAACCTCTGGTGCCACGATCCGCTTATTATCGCACGAGAAATTAGCGAGCGCGTTAAGGCGGAACTTGGCATTACCGTTTCGATTGGGGTCAGTTGGAACAAGATTTTCGCAAAGTTTGGGAGCGACTACAAAAAGCCCGATGCCATCACGGTTATCTCACGAGAAAACTATCGCGACATCGTCTGGAATGCGCCCGTTGAGGATTTGCTCTATGTGGGACGAGCCACCAAACGAAAACTCAACGCTGCCGCCATCTTTACCATCGGCGAGTTGGCCTGCGCTCCGCGCGGCATGCTCGTTGGTCGCCTGGGAAAGATGGGGGCGGTGTTGCAGGACTTTGCTCTGGGGCAAGACCAAACGCCTGTTAAAGTGCTTGATCCCCAAAGTTCCAGCGTGGAATACCTCATCAAGAGCATGGGCAATGGGCTCACCGCACCACATGACATCGTGCACGAGCAAGACGCAAAAGCACTCGTCTACCTGCTGAGCGAATCAGTCGCCCAGCGTTTACGCGAGCATCACTACAGGGCGCAAACTGTCAGTATTGGCGCGCGCCGTGGTGACAACGATCTCACCGGCTATATGCGTCAGGCAGCTTTGCCCGCTCCTTCATGTATCACGCGCGAAATTGCCGACTGCGCCTTCGAATTGCTCGCCACCGCGCAGCCTTTCAATGAGCAATTTCCTCTGCGTTCAATTAGTGTGCGCGCAAGCAAACTTGTTGCCGACTATACTCCCGTGCAACTCGATTTATTTCTTGACGAAGAGCAGCGTTACAAGCGTGAACAACTCGATCACACCATCGATGAAGTGCGCCGACGCTTTGGCAATACCTCCGTGCAGCGCGTCGTATCGCTGCAAGATGAGAGTTTACGCGACACCGACATCAAGCGCGATAACATCGTGCACCCTATTGGATTTTTTGCCCGTTAGTAAGTGAGTATCATGATTTCTGGAATTAATCGTCGCCATAAAAAATATGTAGAGGTCGCCGTTGAGTTTGGCACCGATGGCCAGATGACGCCTACTGCTATCAAGTGGGATGATGGTCGCACCTTTGAAATTACGCGCGTCATCGAATCACGCCGTGCGGCATCGCTCAAAGTCGGAGGCACAGGGCTACGCTATCTCTGCGAAATTGGAGACAACCGAACCTTTCTCTACTTTGAAGATCCGGCTTGGTTTGTGGAAGAGAAAGAGATGCAGTGAGGGCGGAGTGCGAGTGTTTTTCGCTCACGTCCTCGCTGGCGCTGCGGAGTGTTCGCGAAAGACGCTCGCGCCCCGCATCCCCGCCTCGTGCATCAAAATTTAAAACTGGTGCGCAATAAGCAAAAGGAAGGGCTACTGTTATAGATCCAATGTTTCAAAGCTGCGGGCACTTTTCTTGTAGGCGAGATACGTCATAGCGCTAAAAACGAAAAGTCCAACAACGAGCGTTATGAGCTTAACCGCCGTATGCTCCGCATTAGGGCCATCGAGCACATTGACAACAAAGGGAACGGCGTGCGCAGTAGATTCTGCAACAATCATGAACAAAGTAATTCCCAACGAACCCCACGCAAACGCAGTCCCTACTTTTTGCGGATGCTTATAGTAATACGTGAAATATATGAGATTAAATAAGCCCAGCATTATGAACGAAAGACCAAGCAACGACCAATTAGCGTCCATACCCACTTGATTGCCGGGAATAGGAAACAGCCCCCGAATGAGCATGAAAGGAATCGCGAAAATCATCTGTGCAAGCTCAACGAGCACAACGGCACTGATACGAGCTTTCACAATATCTTTCTTCTCTATGGGCAGCAACAGAGAGTAAAAAATATCATGGTTCTCCCTACCCTGCAGACACATGAAAAAGACGCCAAGGCATGCATAGAAGAAAACAACATAATAGGGATAGTTAGGGATGAGCAGCATAGCCGACAAAGCAAAAAAGATAAGCGATGTTGGATGAAGTGACAACTTAAACTCTTTATACAGAAGATTTTTAAACGTGCGTCTCAGCTTCCTTCTCGGCTTCAAGGTGCACCATTATCTGCTCAAGCGTCGCGGCACTCTCGTCAACCGGCTGCTTATCAGCGCCACTTTGCTTTTCAATAAGCGCAGTAAAACCTTCCTTGGCGCGCCGTATTCCCTTAATATTCAAACTGCACTCGTCGATATCCGCCTGATGGGCAAAATGCGCTATCTTATAGCGATTTTGAAATTCCGCTACAGGACAAGAAGCAAGGATTCGCCCCCTTTGGATATAGGTTATGGAGTCCGCGCATTTTTCAAGATCGCTGATGATATGCGTGGAAAATAATATCGTCTTGCCCTGCTCAACAAGCGATAAGAAAATCTCAAGCACTTCCTCACGCGAAACAGGATCAAGACCACTCGTAGGCTCATCAAGTATGAGCAGCTCAGCATTGTGCGAGAGCGCGAGACACAGCGAATACTTAACCTTCATGCCCTCAGACAACTCTGCAGGTGTTTTATTCTCATCAAGTCCAAACTTTTTGAGGTACGCCGCATATACCGCGTCATCCCATTTTTCGTAAAAACGACGCGTCACTTCGGTTATGCTCTTTAACGTTTTGTTTTGATAATACTCAAATGCTCCCGCCGAAAAAGCCGTTTGATTCTTAATCGCCCGCTCATTGCCCACATAAGGCAAACCGAAAAAAGACACATCTCCAGAATCGGGGTGAACGATATTGAACAAAGCTTTAAGCGTGGTGGATTTGCCCGCACCGTTACGCCCAATAAAGCCCATAATGGTGCCTCTTTCGAGGGAGAATGACACATCATCTAAAGAAAAGAGGGGGTACCTCTTACTTAAATGAAAGATCTCGAGAGCATTCTCTGGTTCCATTATTGCTCATCCCCAAAGAGACGCTCAAAAAGCGCCGAAAATGTGGACTTTGGAGGAATTGCCAGTCCGCGTTTTTCGTCCCCGAGCAAAACGAGCGAATCTCCTGGCCTTATATCAAATAGGTCGCGCGCTTGCTTTGGTATGACAATTTGACCTTTTTCGCCCACGGTCACTGTCCAGGCATATTTTCCTTTGGGATGTTTCTTTGGCTTTTTGTCCGGAGACATCTGCTCGCTCCTTGCGCATTTATACATGGGATAGCATCTTTCACAAATCATAGCACCGTAAGTATGATTTGTATAACTTTTCATACTTATTATGTCTAATTTTTATCTTTACTTAAGCAGAAAATCCGTATATCATATCCCCAAATAGGCGAGCCAACGCTTTCCTTAGGCAGGCCCCCTAAAAATAGGTGGACCGCCGATGAAAATCGGCGGTCTCAATTATTTCTTCAATAACGAAATAACGGCAGCAACAGCTACAACAGAGTTTACAAGCAAGATCAGGATATCCAGTTTGCTCATAAAACCTCCTTTCCGGAGGCACCGCCAAGCATTGGCTCTTGAAGTAAAGATACAGGAAGGGCCTTAACGGGCCCTTTCTTATTGCTTTTCTATTACTTAATAATTCGACCGATACTTCTGGCAACAACTGACCACATGTTTTAAAGTGGTGCTATGAGAATTGTAAGTTATAACATTAAGCGTGGATTCGAGTCATCCATAACACAGGTGGCTGATGCGATACGTGGTCTTGAGCCAGACATTTGCCTTGTTCAAGAGGTTGATCGTTATGTGTCCCGTTCGGGATTTGTTGACCAGCATCGTCGCTTAATGAAACGTTGTGGTTTTGACAAAGGCTACTTCTTTAAAACAAAGTCTTACAACGGTTTTGGGAGGTATGGCAACGCGCTTTACTTTAATAAGGTGTCCCATACGAAACCAGAAATCATAACACTTTCGAACGACGCTAGCGGTGAGAAACGAACTGGTTTTATAACAAATATACATTCAGATGAGGGACAAGACTTTGTCCTCGCAGGCACTCATCTTACTGCAAATCGCTCACAAGCCGAAGGACAACTTCACAAACTTATCGACGAGATTCAATTCCGTATTTCCCCCGAATCAAAATTTATACTTGGGGGTGATCTGAACTTGAAACCACACATACTCGAGAAATACGGCTTCAAGATAGAGGATGTTGAATTTAGTTGCGGAATCCCGGCACGAAACGTCCGCTTTGATTACATCGTTGGACGAAGAATAGAATTTCAAGCACACGTTGTTCATCTTCCAGGAATCTCTGACCATGATCCGATTGTTGCAGATCTGAGATAAACTCTAATCGTCTTTGCTCAACAAAAAGCGCCCCCATGAAGGAGGCGCTTTCATATGTACTTATCTGTCAGTTCTTACTTGAAGAATCCGTCATAGTGACGCATCTTAAGCTGGCTCTCAATCTGAGTCATGGTTTCAAGCGCAACGCTTACCATAATCAGGATTGAAGTACCACCAAACTGACGAACCATCGTATTGTTGGTCAATGTAAACAATATTGAAGTTCCAACCGCGATGATACCAAGGAACAAAGCTCCAGGCAAAGTAATGCGGTTCATAATACGCTCAATGTACGCAGTAGTTGTTGTGCCAGGACGAACGCCAGGAACAAAGCCACCCTGCTTACGCAAGTTATCAGAAATCTCCGTCGGATTGAATACGAGAGCCGTATAGAAGTATGAGAAAAATACAATCAATACAAACTGAACAATCCAGTTAATCCAACCTGAAGAAACCGCGTTTGAGAACACACCCAACCATGCAGCCTTAGGAAAGATAGTTGAGAGCTGAGCAGGCACTGCCAAAATCGCTGAAGCGAAGATGATGGGCACAACGTTTGCGCCATTAACTTTCAGCGGAATGTAGGTACCTGAACCACCCATAACACGACGGCCCACAATACGCTTAGCGGATTGAACGGGAATACGACGCTGGCCGCGGTCAACGAAGATGATCAAAGCAATAACGGCCAAAACAATAACCAAAATTAAGATGGTCGTAAGAATATTGCCCAAATTCATCGACTGAACAAGTGCTGACGGGAAGCGTGCAACGATGTTGACGAAGATGAGCAAAGACATACCATTACCAATGCCGCGCTGAGTAATCAATTCAGCGAGCCACATGATAAGGGCCGTACCAGCGAGCAAGGTTACAACGATCATGATGTTAGTAACCGCTGCTGGAATACCGGTGCCAGTAGTGATTGAGCCCTGGAACATACTCAAATATCCAATAGCTTCAATAGCACCAATACCCAACGTCATATAACGAGTGTACTGAGTAATCTTGCGCTGTCCGCTCTCGCCCTCTTTAGCCAAACGCTCCAAAGCAGGAATTGCCGCCTGAAGCAATTGCATAATAATCGAGGCCGTGATGTATGGCATAACGCCCATAGCAAACACCGCGAAGGTTTCGAGTGCGCCACCAGTAAACAAATTAAGCATGCCGAGTGCAGCATTTTGGTCTACGGTGCTTTTGATGATATTGATATCAACACCGGGGACCGGGATAAAACAACCAATTCGATAAAGAGCAACAATAAACAAGGTAAAGAGAATCTTCTTGCGAAGATCAGGTACCTTGAATGCGTTTGCAATAGCGCTCAGCACGATTAACCGACCGTCCCTCCTGCGGCTTCAATTTTAGCCTGTGCAGACTTTGAAACCTTATCCACCTTAACAGTGAGCTTCTTTGTGATTTCGCCATCGCCAAGAATCTTAACAGGAGCCTTAAGCGCGCTACGAATTGCGCCCTTCTCCTCGAGAGTCTCAGCGGTTACTACATCGCCATCTTCAAATAAATCATTGAGACGACCGAGGTTTACTACTGCATACTCAACACGGTTGCGGTTAGTAAAGCCACCCAATTTTGGAAGACGCATGTAGAGAGGAAGTTGTCCACCCTCGAACCCTGGGCCCTTACCGCCACCAGCGCGTGACAATTGTCCGTTGCTACCACGGCCTGAAGTTCCACCGTGACCTGAACCATGTCCACGGCCTACGCGCTTGCGGCCCTTTCGTGAACCTGGTGCTGGGAATAAATCGTGAAGTTCCATTGCTATTTCTCCTTGTGTGCGCTCTTCGAGCACAACTGCTCGAGCCAGCAGCTCGCCGCTGGCAACTACTTACACTTCGAAGTCATGCGATTAAACACAACCCTCTTACATACCGAAAACCCGACGCGGACGTCGGGCCGGTTAGTAACCAATTGTACCTTAAAGTTCTTCAACCTTGACGAGGTGCTTAACTTTAAAGATCATTCCGCGAATTACAGGATTGTCTTCCTGCTCGACGGTGTCGTTGATTCGCTTCAAACCAAGAGCGCGAACGGTGCGGCCCTGGTCATACTTGCAACCAATGGTGCTGCGAATCTGAGTAATCCTAAGGGTCTTAGCTGCTTTGTTAGCCATGATTAACCCTCCCTGCCGTAAATCTCTTCAACTGAAAGGCCGCGACGATCAGCAACGTCTTGTGCTGACTGAAGGCTACGAAGGCCTTCTGCTGCTGCCTTAACAATGTTGAGTGCGTTATCTGAACCGAGCGACTTGCTCAAAACGTCAGTTACACCAGCAAGCTCAAGAATTGCACGAACTGGACCACCAGCGATAATACCGGTACCAGGTGCAGCTGGCTTGAGGAGAACGCGCCCTGCGCCAAACTCGCCAATTACCTCGTGTGGGAGCGTACCGTTAACCAAAGGAACACTGAACATGTTCTTCTTGGCATCTTCGATACCCTTCTTAATAGCGTTAGGTACCTCGGCTGATTTGCCCATACCTACGCCTACCTTGCCCTCGCCATCGCCAACGACTACGAGAGCGCTCAGAGAGAAGCGACGTCCACCTTTAACAACCTTTGAAACACGGTTGATGTTGACGACCTTCTCTTGGAGCTCAGAAACCTGTGCTTCTTTACGCGCCATGAGTCCTCCTAGAATTTCAGGCCGGCACCACGAGCGCCGTCCGCGAGAGCTTGTACCCTACCATGATAGATGCGACCACCGCGGTCAAAAATGACCTCAGAAATGCCAGCCTCTACCGCACGCTTGCCGATGGTCTCACCAACGAGCTTTGCAGCTTCGATGTTTGAACCATTCTTGAGCGTCTTTGAAAGCTCTGCTTCGTTTGAAGCAGCTGCTGCCAAAGTCTTTCCTGCAACATCATCAATAATCTGAGCTGAGATGTTGTTGTTGCTGCGCATGATGCGGAGACGCGGACGAGCCGCCGTTCCGGTAATCTTTGCGCGCACACGACGCTGGCGACGAGCCAGTGAGATGTGCTTAGCTTTTGTCTTTTCCATTTAAGCTCTTCTCCTCGACTTCCCGGGACTGTAACCCCGGACGGGTGCTTACTACTTAGCTGCCTTACCAAGCTTACGACGGACATGCTCGCCCTCATAGCGAATACCCTTGCCCTTATAAGGCTCAGGCTTACGCCATGCGCGAATCTCCGCAGCTACTTGGCCAACGCGCTGCTTGCTAATACCTTTAACAGTGATTTTGGTTGCCTCAGGAGCCTCAAAGGTGATTCCCTCTTCTGGCTCGATAATTACAGGGTGGCTGTAACCGAGAGAAAGCTCAAGGTTTGTGCCCTTAAGCAATGCGCGGTAACCAACACCAACGATTTCAAGCTTGCGCTCGTAACCTTCTGAAACACCAACAACCATGTTGTGGATGAGTGTACGAGTAAGGCCGTGCATTGAGCGAGCCTCACGCGAATCATCGATGCGAGTAACGATAACCTCGTCACCCTCAACAGCTATGTTTACGTACTCGTTAAAAGTCTCGTTGAGTTCACCGAGCTTACCCTTAACGGTAACGGTATGACCGTCAATTTTAACCTCTACGCCGGCTGGGACCGGAATAGGCATCTTACCAATACGTGACATAAGTGCTCTCCTTTCCGGACTCGATTACCAAACGTAAGCGATAACTTCGCCGCCGATGCCAGCTTTTCGAGCGGCACGATCGGTCATTACGCCTTGTGAGGTAGAGATAATTGCAATACCAAGACCGCCTAAAACGCGAGGCATGTCATCTTTCTTCGCATATACACGCAAACCTGGCTTTGAGATACGGCGAATACCAGTGATGGTACGCTCCTTCTTGAAGCCATACTTGAGTGTGATCTCGAGAGTATTAAAAGGAGTACCCTCGGTAACTTGGAAGGCTGCGATGTAACCTTCGTTCTTCAATACGTTTGCAATGTCAACAAGCTTCTTGCTTGATGGCATCGAGCAGGTTGCCTTCATCGCTGAGTTCGCGTTACGAACACGCGTAAGCATATCGGCGATAGGATCTGTCATGCTCATATGTTTTTCCTCCTATGGTTCGGGATGATACCGTGCTGAGGTTCGCGCAAACCCGTGGAATACGCGCTACTCACATACGAATCTCTCTAGAGAACGCTCGAATAAGCGTGCTTTAAAAAACTCGCAACGGTGCGGGTTTCTACCAGCTTGCTTTGCGTACTCCAGGGAGCTCGCCACGACTTGCCATTTCGCGCAAGCAGATACGACAAAGTCCAAATTTGCGATAGACGCTGTGTGGACGGCCGCAACGTGTGCAACGATTCTGGCGACGGGTCGAGAACTTAGGTGTTCTCGCAGCCTTAGCGATCATCGATTTCTTAGCCACTTTCTAACCTCCAATTTCACGACAAAGTTGTCGGGAATTACGAATTAATGTTTAGTTGTTGTCTTTGAAAGGGAATCCAAAGGCATCAAGCAAGGCCTTAGCGCCCTCGTCGGTCTTTGCGGTCGTTACAAAAGTAACGTCCATACCACGAGTGCGGTCTACCTTATCGTATTCAATTTCAGGGAAGATGAGCTGCTCGGTAACACCCATTGAGTAGTTACCACGGCCATCGAAGCTACGAGCTGAAAGACCACGGAAGTCGCGGATACGAGGGATAGCGGTCGCCAAAAGGCGGTCGAAAAACTCCCACATACGGTCGCCACGAAGGGTAACTTTGCAGCCGATAGGCATGCCCTGACGAATTTTGAAACCTGCGATTGACTTCTTCGCACGAGTAACCATTGGCTGCTGGCCAGTGATGATGCGAAGGTCATTCATTGCAGCATCGAGCTGCTTTGACTCTGAGACTGCTGCGCCAACACCCATGTTGACAACAATCTTCTCGAGACGAGGAATTTCCATGGCATTGTTAATGCCAAGTTGTTCCTTAATAGCGGGTGCAACTTCTTTGTTGTACTTCTCTTTTAGCCTTGGGGCCATTGTAATACCTTCCTTTTGGGGTTTTCAGTACAGGAGTTCTGACCCTGCACCTCCCTGCATTCACGCAAGGAGCCATTGTACCAAATCGACATTAATTAGTCGATATCGTTGCCACACTTCTTGCATACGCGAACACGAGCACCGTCTTCGCGCTTAACAGCAACGCGAGTAGCTTGTGAGCACTTTGGGCAAATCAGCTTAACGTTGCTTACATGGATTGGCTTCTCCATTTCGATGATGCCACCCTGTGGGTTTTGCTGAGTTGGGCGAGATGCCTTCTTAGCAATCGCAACATGCTCAACGAGAACACGCTCGTTGTGAGGATACGTTGCGAGAACGCGGCCCTCTTTACCCTTGTCTTTACCAGCAATAACTGCAACCTTATCGCCCTTGCGGATTTTGAGCTTAGCCATTATCCGGGCCTCCTTTAAAGAACTTCAGGGGCCAACGATACGATCTTCATGAACTTCTTGTCGCGGAGTTCGCGAGCAACAGGTCCGAAGATACGAGTACCGCGTGGGTTACCCTGATCATCAACAACAACAGCAGCGTTCTCATCAAACTTGATGTAGCTACCATCTGCACGGCGTACCTCTTTAACGGTACGAACAACAACAGCGCGTACGACTTCACCCTTTTTAACAGTGCCGTTTGGCAATGCTTCTTTAACTGAGCAAATAATCGTATCGCCTACGAATGCATAACGACGCTTTGAGCCGCCGAGAACCTTGATGCAAGAAAGCTTGCGAGCACCTGAGTTATCTGCGACCTTAAGCCTGGTCTCTGCTTGGATCATTGTAAATCCTTCCAAAATGCAAGCTGCCAGCGGTGCCTTTTAAGCACATTCGCAACTCACTACATTCCAACGAACTAACTTACTTTGCCTTCTCAATAATCTCGATGAGGCGCCAGCGCTTCATCTTCGAGAGAGGACGAGTTTCCATAATAAGAACGGTATCGCCTACACCGGCAAGGTTCTCTTCATCATGTGCGTGAAGCTTTGCAGAGCGAGTGATCATCTTGTTGTACATAGGATGCTTCTTGCGCTCTTCAATCATAACAACGCACGTCTTGTCGCCAGCAGCTGAAACTACTACGCCCTGACGAACTTTGCGGCTATTACGCTCGGTAGTCATATTCTTCCTCACTTCCCTTAACCCTCGACGCTTTTAGCAGCGGCGATCTGGCGGGAACGAATTTCTGTCTGAAGGCGCGCAATATCCTTCTTCACTACACTGATCTTGTTGGTGTCATCTAACTGACCCGTTGCAAGACGGAAACGAAGGTTGAACAACTCTGCGCGAGAATCCTTCAATTTGCTTTCTAATGCGGCTTGATCAAGCTCGCGAATTTCTGTTGCTTTCATTTAGGCCTCCCCGTCTGTCGTCTCACGGGTAACGAATTTTGTCTTGATGGGGAGCTTGTGTGCAGCAAGACGCATAGCCTCGCGAGCAACTTCTTCGCTCACTCCATCGATTTCAAACATGATGCGACCTGGTTTAACAACAGCAACCCACTGCTCTGGATTACCCTTACCAGAACCCATGCGGGTTTCAGCTGGCTTTTGGGTAACAGGCTTGTCTGGGAAGATATTGATAAATACCTTACCGCCACGCTTCATGTAACGAGTCATTGCAATACGAGCAGCCTCAATTTGGCGGTTCGTAATCCAAGCACACTCAAGAGCTTGCAAACCAAACTGACCATAGGTCACTCTGGTTCCGCCCTTTGCCTGGCCCTTCATTGAGCCACGCTGCACCTTACGGTGCTTAACACGCTTTGGCATCAACATTATTTATCCCTCCTATTGCCGCCACGACGGTTACCGCGAGGTGCGCGGGTACCCTCGATAGCAGGGTTTGGAGCTTTCTGACCAGGGAGAACTTCACCGTGGTAGATCCAGACTTTAATACCGATGATTCCCATAGTGGTGTTCGCCTCTGCGAAGCCATAGTCAATCTTTGCGCGAAGAGTATGCAGAGGTACACGACCTTCGTGATACCACTCGCGACGTCCCATTTCTGCGCCGCCGAGACGACCGCTGCACTGAATCTTAATTCCGAGAGCGCCGCTCTTCATAGCAGCAGAAACAGCCTTGCGCATTGCGCGGCGGAAAGCCACACGACCGATAAGTTGGTCGCCGATTGACTGAGCCACGAGGTTTGCGTCAAGTTCTGGACGAGTTACTTCAACGATTTTGATGTCAACGATACCGCCAGCGATAGCTTCAAGCTCACCGCGGAGAACGTCAACTTCAGAACCCTTTTTACCGATAACGATACCTGGACGAGCGGTCCAAATCTCAATCTCAGTCTTCTCGCCTTTGCGCTCAATAATCACGTTAGAAACAGCTGCGCGCTCAAGACGCTTGCCGAGGAAGCGACGAAGCTTAATGTCGTTCTCAAGAGTCTGAGCATAATCTTTACCAGCGAACCAGCGTGAACGGTGGCTCTCAGTAATTCCCAGGCGCAATCCGGTTGGGCATACTTTCTGACCCATCTTTATGCCTCCTTCGTTGCTACAACCACTGTGATGTGGCTGGTACGCTTTTTGATTTGAAAAGCGCGACCCTGTGCACGAGCCTGAATGCGCTTCATTGTTGGACCTTCGTTGACAAACGCTTCCTTGATGTAGAGCTCGTCAGCCTTAGCTCCGTGGAGCTGCTCAGCGTTAGCTGCTGCGCTGTTGACTACCTTCTCTACAATCTCTGAAGCATCACGCGTCGAGAAGCGAAGGATTCCGCGAGCCTCTTCAACTGACTTACCGCGAACAAGATCGACAACAAGACGAGCTTTACGAGGTGCAACACGCTGAAAACGTGCGATTGCTTTTGCTTGCATACGTCAATCTCTCCTTAATCTTTCTTATGGCCACGGAAGGTACGGCTTGGTGAGAACTCACCCAACTTGTGTCCAACCATTGACTCGGTTACATAAACTGGTACGTGCTTGCGGCCATCATAAACCGCGATTGTGTGACCAACCATCTCTGGGAAGATAGTTGAGCTACGCGACCAAGTCTTGATGACTTGTTTGTCGCCAGCCTCGTTCATAGCCTGAATGCGTCCAAGAAGACGAGGCTCGACGAACGGTCCTTTTTTGAGGCTTCTGCTCATCTTTAATACTCCTCTCGTCTCTATTTCTTACGACGTCTGATAATGAGGCTGCTTGAGGCCTTCTTCTTATTACGAGTGCGGTGACCCTTAGTTGGAACACCCCATGGTGATACTGGGTGACGACCGGCAGATTTATTCTTACCTTCACCACCACCATGTGGATGGTCTACTGGGTTCATAACCGTACCACGAACAGTTGGGCGAACGCCCATGTGACGTTTACGTCCTGCCTTACCAATAACGATGTTGGCGTGATCTGAGTTACCAACTTCGCCGATGGTAGCACGGCAAGTTACGAGAACGCGACGCATTTCTGAACTTGGCATACGGAGGATTGCATACTTGCCTTCCTTACCCATAAGCTGGATTGAAGTACCAGCTGAGCGCGCAAGCGCTGCGCCCTTACCAGGCTGCATCTCTACAGCATGGATGATGGTACCTACAGGAATAGCAGAAAGTGGCAATGCGTTGCCTGGCTTAATGTCTGCCTCAACACCGCTCTCAACGAGTTGTCCTACTTCAAGGCCCTTAGGGCAAAGAATGTAGCGCTTCTCGCCATCTACGTAGTGCAAAAGAGCAATACGAGCTGAACGATTTGGGTCGTATTCGATAGTAGCAACCTTGGCTGGAATACCATCCTTGTTGCGCTTAAAGTCGATTACGCGGTAACGACGCTTGTGGCCGCCACCTTGGTGACGAACGGTAATACGTCCGTTGTTGTTACGTCCACCTTTTTTAGAAAGTGGCTCGAGTAGCGACTTCTCAGGTGTCGTTGAGGTAATCTCAGCAAAGTCTGAAACAGACATGCCACGACGACCAGGTGAGGTCGGCTTATACTTCTTAAGTCCCATTTCAACTCCTTCCGTCCGATAGCCAAACCGTAAGGGACATATGCGGTTCAACGCCGGACTTTACACGGTGCCGGGTGTGTCCATTTAAGGACGCGCAAGCACCTCCATCGCCTTATTCTTTGAAGGCGATTTTGACTTAAGCGCCTGGGAAGATTTCGATGGTATCGCCAGCCTTAAGCGAGACGATAGCCTTCTTCCAGTTGCGCGTTTTACCCATCTGATAACGAACACGGCGTGGTTTGCCGGTGACGTTCATGGTGTTAACTTTAACAACCTTAACATCGAAAATCGCTTCGATAGCTTGTGCAATCTGAGGCTTAGACGCAGTCTTTGCAACCTCAAATGTATAGCGGTTCTGCTCCTCGATCATGCCAAAAGTTTTCTCTGACACGATAGGGCGAATGATGATCTGACGTGGATCGTACATTACTTGAGCACCTCCCCAACCCAGTTAAGTGAGTCGGCGCAGAAAAGAACTGCCTTGTTATCAACGAGATCGTAAGTGTTTGCTTCGCAAGCGAAGATAGCACGAACGCCTTCGATGTTGCGGAATGAAAGGAACGCAGCGTAGTTATCGTTGTCAATAACAACGGTAGTCTTGCGTCCTTCAAGCTCGAGGGCCTTCAAAATTGCTGCAGCAGCTTTGGTTGATGGCTTCTCAAAAGTGAAGTTCTCAACAACAAAGAGTGCCTTGTCAGCGAGCTTTGAAGAAAGAGCTGATCGCATAGCAAGCTTAACAAGCTTGTTGTTTACCTTGAAAGCATAGCTGCGTGGGTGGGGTCCGAAGACAACGCCACCGCCTGCCCACTGTGGTGCACGAATGGTACCCTGACGAGCACGACCGGTGCCCTTCTGGCGCCATGGTTTCTTGCCGCCGCCGCTTACAAAGCCGCGAGTTTTTGTTTGGTGCGTACCAGCACGCAATGCTGCCTGCTGTGAGCGAACTACCTCGTGTACTGCGAAAGCGTTTGGCTCAATAGCGAATACTGAGTCCTCAACCTTCTTTTTGCGAGATGAGTCTGCTGCTACATCTGTAATGTTAATAAATGCCATTGTAAATCTCCTTGTGTCTCTGGCTTAGGCGCTACGCCATCTTGATGGTGAGTAGAGCACCTTTGCCGCCAGGGACGGCGCCCTTGACGATGAGCAAGTTCTGCTCGGCATCGATTGATACGACGTCGAGGTTACGCACGGTAACCTTATCGGTTCCCATATGACCAGGAAGCTTCTTACCCTTGAAAACACGTGAAGGAGTTGAAGCCTGACCTACTGAACCAGGTGCACGATGGAAGTGTGAACCGTGTCCACCAGGACCACCCTGGAAGTTATGACGCTTCATTACACCAGCAAAACCTTTACCCTTGCTGACACCAGAAACGGTAACGTGCTGAGCCTCGGCGAGAGCTGAAACGTCGATGACGTCGCCTGCCTTGAACTCAGGAGTTTCATCCATGCGGACTTCGGTGAGGTGCTTAAGAGCATCTACACCAGCTTTTGCGAAGTGACCAGCCATAGGCTTGGTTACCTTCTTCTCGGCGATTTCGCCGAAACCGATTTGGATAGCATTATAGCCATCGGTATCGGTCGTCTTTACCTGTGTAACAACACAGGGGCCAGCTTGAACAACGGTAACAGGAAGAAGATTGCCATCTTCAGTCCATACCTGTGTCATTCCGAGCTTACGGCCAAGAATAGTCGTACCCATAACACATCCTTTTACCTCGTGCAGTCATGAGACCCTCAGTACCCTCTTGGTACTGCCCTCAGAGGACCACCTTTATCACATACATGCGCGCTTTGCGTTGATGCGGTGATCCCGCAAAAACGCGCAAGTGTATATGTTACCACAAAGAGCTAAGCGGAGAAACTAAGCTTTGATCTCAATCTCTACGCCTGCTGGAAGATCGAGACGACCCAATGCGTCTGCGGTCTTTGGCTTAGCGTCAACAATCTCGATGAGGCGCTTGTGTGTGCGCATCTCGAACTGCTCACGTGAATCTTTGTTTACGTGTGGTGAGCGAATTACGCAATAAAGGTTACGAGAAGTTGGCAGAGGAATAGGTCCTACTACCTTAGCACCAGTGCTGATTGCGGTATCCACAATCTTCTTGGTTGACTGATCAACAATCTCGTGATCGTAACCCTTAAGGCGAATCCTAATCTTTTGGTTCGACACTTTTACTTACCTTTCGTTTATCCAGACACTCGCAAGAAGCCGTCTGGGATTAATAACAATTACTCCGCGTTGTTAACGCCCATTTTGGCTGCAATTTCTTCTGCGATTGACTTTGGCACTGCCTCATAGGCCTTAAATGTCATAGTGTAAACCGCACGACCCTGCGTCTTTGAACGAAGGTCAGTTGAGTAACCGAACATCTCTGATAGAGGCACCTTAGCATGAACCACCTGAGCGTTGCCCTGAGGCTCCATGCCCTCGATGTGTCCACGACGTGAGCTCAAGTCGCCCATTACATCGCCCATGTACTCTTCTGGAGTAGTAACTTCTACTGCCATCATAGGCTCGAGCAATACAGGGTGAGACTTGCGCATTGCTTCCTTGATTGCCATTGAACCAGCAATCTTAAATGCCATTTCTGAAGAGTCAACTTCGTGATATGAACCATCAACAAGCTCGACTTTAACGTCAACAGTTGGGAATCCTGAAAGAACACCCGACTGGAGAGCCTCTTGGATACCCTTATCAACTGAAGGGATGTACTCCTTAGGAATTGAACCACCAACAACCTTGTTGTCGAACTCGTAGCCAGCGCCTGGCTCTTGTGGGATAAGGTTGATGATAACGTGACCGTACTGACCACGACCACCAGACTGACGAGCATACTTGGTGTTCTGGTTGTCAACGCGCTGACCAGCGGTCTCACGATAAGCAACCTGTGGTTTACCAACGTTTGCCTGTACGTTGAACTCGCGAAGGAGTCGGTCAACGATAACCTCGAGGTGAAGCTCGCCCATACCAGCAATAATGGTCTGGCCGGTTTCCTCATCGGTGCGAACGCGGAATGTAGGATCTTCTTCAGCAAGACGAGCAAGACCGATGCCGAGTTTATCCTGCTCAGCCTTGGTCTTAGGCTCGATAGCAATATCGATAACGGGGTCAGGGAACTCCATTGACTCGAGCTGTACAGGATGACCTTCATCGCAGAGGGTGTCACCAGTAGTGGTGTTCTTAAGACCTACTGCTGCAACGATGTCACCGGCCATAGCTACGTCAACGTCCTGACGAGTATTAGCATGCATCTGGAGCAAACGACCTACGCGCTCCTTGTTATCCTTGGTGCTGTTGAGGCAGTATGAACCTGACTCGAGCTTTCCAGAATAAACACGGAAGTAGGTAAGTTTACCTACGAATGGGTCGGTCATAACTTTAAATGCGAGTGCCGCGAATGGCTCTTTAATGTCTGCCTTGCGCTCAGTCTCCTCGCCCGTCTTAAGGTCGATACCCTTAATAGCAGGAA
>CALLZE010000018.1 GCA_937858655.1 uncultured Coriobacteriales bacterium | reverse complement strand
ATGAGTATCATCGGCGCCGTCTTACCGTTAAGCCGGGCTGCGGAGGACTGTGGCAGACTACCGTGAGGTCGGACGGAAGCTTTAATGAGATGGTTAAACTCGACCATTGACGAGGCAATAAGGCGCAAAATCCGAGACGACTATTTGCGAGATACGACTGTAACCGTACTTCTTGTTGGTACCGAGACGATTAATCGAAAACATATTGATTGGGAAATCTATTCCAGTATGTTTGATGGAACTGTCAACAAAAAGTCTGGCGTTCTTGTCATCAACCTCCCTAGTACCTCTTGCACGCTTTGCACATCGGGTCATCCGGCTGTAAAAGACAGACTATATCGTGATGTTTCTTCATGGACTACCATCAACGATAGAAATGAATATGAGCGCCGTTATCCGCTGATGCCAGCAAGAATAATCGACAATCTTCTTGCCTCTGATGCAAAAATATCCGTTGTTGAATGGGATCGGATTATATCTGACTGGGAGGGATTCGGACTCCTTTTGGATGAAGTATATTCAAGCAGGTCTAGCTGTACATATGACTTAAGAAGACCGCTAAGGAGACGGAACTCATGAGGTAGAATCAACTTATAAAGCCGCAGCGGTGCGGATTCAATCTTGGGACGGAGATACACTGAGGAGACAGTTCGACCACTTCAAGAAAGTACCGTATCGGGTTTTCGCTCTTGGGACTTGCTGCAGTTCTCTTAGTTATGATTCCAAACATTATCTGGGCAATTTTCCCTCCAGGGAACAACCCTCTCGCAACAGATGTATTAAGTTTGCCCCTTCTAGATATCCTCGAGAACGTTTTTAGGACAGCCCTAATTATCCTGCTCTTGTTGCTGACTGTACGAGACCCTGACCTAAATCCCAGAAATGAAGCCTGGCTTATTTCGTCAGTTGCTCTTCTTGTCGCATATTATTTTTGCTGGATTATATACTTCTGTGGAAATACTGACCCTGCAATTCTCCTTGGGCTAGCAATAGCTCCATCTGCGTTCTTTTGCCTCTACGCTCTTTGGCTCAAAAATGTTCCGGCATTTTTTGTAAGTGTTCTGTTTGCAGCTACGCATATCATAATCACTTCTATAAACTACTTGTGAGTTAGCGTTGAGCTAGAGTGGATTACAACTGGACGAAGGGTATCTAACAAAGATTTCAAGCCGACACGCGTGAGGTAGAATCAGCAAGAGAAGTCGCACGGACGCGGCTTAAATCTTTAGATGTGAGATCTATCAAGAGCGCGTACTTGGGTTGTACAACATTTTGTACAATAAGAAGAGAAGCGCTTGTGAATACGCTAAGACTAAACAAAAACATAATTCCGCTTTCAGAGTTTCGGGCATCACTTTCTCCTTTAATCGAAAAACTCAATGAGACGCGTGATCCCCTACTTTTGACTCAGCACGGCAAGGGAGTTGCTATGGTTGTTGATGTGGATGAGTTTGAAGAAATGCGTGAGCGACTTGAGGTACTTGAAGACATTGAGGCTGTTCGAGGTGATATAGCCCAGGGCAGAGTTTATTCGCAGGAAGAAGCCAAAGCACGCCTTCTCTCTAGGCTGTCGTAAATGAGGGCCATCTGGACCGAGCGGGCCCTTGTTCGTCTCGAAGAAATCTCTGACTTTATTGCTGAAGATAGTCCGCAGATTGTCCGCAGTCTCATTGAGCGCATTTTTTCAGCAACTGAGCAACTTGAAGAATCCCCAAATAGCGGCGATGCTGCTCCTGAAAAGGGGGATGATTCAGTCCGACAATTAATCTGTGAGCCCTATAGGATTATCTATCAGGTGGGGGAAGTGGTTGAAATTTTGACCGTCCGACATTCCAGAAGACTATTTGATTCTCAAGAGGTTGACGGGCAGTCCTAACTAAGAACGGGTATTCCTGTGGTACAATTAGTTGTACTTTTAGGAGGTATGTTAAATGAATTCTATCCCAAATATCATTCCCATTTCAGATTTAAGGCAAGATGCTGCTGATGTAATAAAGTCTGTAAATACCCAAGATGAGCCCGTGGTCATCACGCAACGTGGGCGTGCATCGGCTGTGCTTCTTGGTATGAGTTCTTATGAGGAATTTCAAAAGAAGCTTGAAATACTGAATCTTCTTTTGCGTGGTGAGCAGGAGATCCAGGCGGGTGTGGGGTATGACCTAGATGACGTAATCACTGATTCACGCAAACTGACGCAGTCATGATCGTCCGTTTTACTCCGCTAGCACGAAAAGAATATCTTGAAGCCGTTTCCTCTATAGCTCAAGGTGGAGAATTGGCGGCGAATAGGTTTATCGACAAAGTTGAGACAGCGTTGTCTCAGTTAGGCCAGTTTCCTCAGTCGGGGCGTAGTGTTCCTGAGTTTGGGTCCCTTGTGCCTTATCGGGAAGTGCTTATCCTACCTTTTCGGTTCTTCTATAGAGTTGTGGGAGATACGGTGTGGATTGTGGCTCTTTGGCATGAGCGTCAGATGCCAGCAAATCCTGAAGATGCATAGCTAGCAAAGAATTCAAGCCGCCACCTGTGCAGCTAAGCTAATCCCAAGAGTCGTTACAGTGTGGCCTAAATCTTGAGATGTTGGATGGTCTGGGCTACTTCTTCTCCAAGTGTTCGGAAATCCAAACCGCAAGGTTCTCTTCTGTGAGATCTCCCGCTGCGAGCAAAAGAATTGTCTTGACCACTTCACCTTGCTCCGCTTTGATTCGTGCTCCATTGATCAATAAAAAGACGTTTGCGACGGTAAAGGCAGCTCTTTTGTTGCCATCATTGAAGGGATGGCTTGTTGCTATTGCGAAGCAATAAGCGGCAGCCAAAACTGATAGGGGGAGAGTATCCTCGTAATGAACTTTCTGCTGAGCCCGCATAAGGGCGGATTCTAAGGCGGACTCGTCACGTGTTCCATTCAGCCCACCATGGGCATTTAATAGTTCAGCGTGGATTGTCTCTGCTTCAGCCGTCTCAATCCACAGGCAATCCTCAATTGAGCCGATGGCGCAATCATTTAGAGAGCTCATGAAGCGCCTCCCTGTACTCGCGCAAGGTCTCTCGAGTTGCTGCGAGAACCGCTTCTGTTTTTGGGTTATTGGGTGCGAGTATTATGCGCCCATTTTCAACGGTCACATATACTGAGTCGCCAACCTCAAGGTGGAGGGCGTTAGTAAATTCACGTGGAAGGGTGGCGCTTACCGAGCCACCAGATTGCCTCAACTTGATCTCAGTCATAACTCCTCCAAACTCGATGCTAAAATGTAGTACAAATATACTACATTAGATTTCCCTCGGCAATGCTAGGCAAACTCCTAACAAAGATTTCAAGCCGACGCGGGGCAGGCCAACTTTCTTCGATTAGGATTTATCCTTTAATGGTATAATTTCTATACATAGTTCGAGGGAGCCATCTATGAAAGCTAAAGACTTTGACAAGAAATTTGATGCTGGCGAAGACATTACGGCACACCTTGATCTTTCAGGGGTAAAGCGCCCCAAGCAAGAAGCCAAACGCGTGAATGTGGACTTTCCCTCTTGGATGGTGGAGTCGCTCGATCGCGAGGCAAAACGCATGGGCGTGACTCGTCAATCTGTCATTAAAGTTTGGATTGCAGAACGTCTTGAGGACACCACGCGAAACATCGCTTTGTGATGTCAGAGCTACCGAATCTTGCGGCAATGCTATGTATATAGAAGACTTTATATATCGCAATGATAGGAGTCTTATATGAATCTTTCCAATCTGAGTGTCCCAAACGTCAGACCATCTTCCGCAATCCGAACGGACTACAAAGCTTTTTCTGAGTTTTGTCACTCTACGATGGCGCCTGTCATTGTGACCAACAACGAGGAAAGATTTTGTACATTCCCAGTTCGAAAAGGCTCGAGTATCTGTGCATGATTCACAAGGGCGCTGTGGCGCCAAAGAGAATCAAGAAGTAAAAGAAAACCTAGAGTCAAAAAAGAGTTCTTCAACACCTTCTGATGAAGTTCAAGAAGCGCAAGATCCTGAAATTGTTGAAGAGGATGCCTCAAATGTTAATGATGAGAACTCTTATTATGATGCAGATGCTTTTGAGGAAAAGACGATTTTAGATATGCAATCACAGAGCGTTTCTGCTGTGTTAAATTCTCAGGATGCGGTTGCTGTCATTGGGAATCTTGTATCAGTGGCTGCCGAAGTGAGAAAGTTCGAAGAGGCTCAAATTACAGTGAGAACAGACATTGCCGCTCAACGCGACATTGCGCTTGCAAAGATTGAGGCACAAAAAGAAGCACTCATGGTTTATCTCGAGAAGTCTTTTGACGAGCGGAAAGAAGGTTTTCAGCAACTATTCTCTGTTGTTGACAATGCGCTTAAGACCGACAATATGCAGTCATTAGCATTGGGACTTGAGGGTATCATTAAACTTGCCGACTCATCTCCGTTCAAAAATTTGCAGAGTGTTGAGCAAGCTGCTTCGGCTTTTGCAGACCCCGACCATGAATGGGACTTCTAATTCGCTTACCAAAGGGAAGTTTCACGATCAAGCGGAGAAATAGTTCGCACTTAGACAGCAGGGACAAATCTCACGCTGTGTACTTGCGTTTGCTTGCGAATACGCTTGAGCGTTGTCGCATCGGGCTTTGCGTCACACTCAATGAGCATCAAGGCATTGGCGCCGCGCATTTCTCTCGAGACATCCATGGCGGCGATATTGATGCCAGCCTCGTTAAGGATGCCAGTAACCGCATGAATCACGCCCGGCTGATCCGTGTGCTCGATAACAAGCAACGGCAAATCGCCCGTTGCATTAATTGCAAAATTCTCGATTTGTGTCACGACAACATTTCCGCCGCCCACAGATGATCCGGTAATAGTGAGTGGAGCTACGCCCAATTGTGCATCCTGCAGGTCCTCTTTGCGCGGCTCAAGGTGAAAAATGGCCGTGTTGGGATGTGCTTCATCGAGCTCGATATCTTCGAAGATCACGGTCATGTCGCTGTCGCGCGCAACATCGAACGCGTGAGATATGCGCTCGTCATCGGGCTTCATTCCCAGCAAACCAGCCACAAGAGCCAGCTTGGTTCCGTGCCCATCGCCTGTTGCGGCAAATGAACCGTGAAGTACGATGCGGGCCGAAGCGGGCTGTGCTCCGAAAATGGCGCGCGCGAGTTCTCCCAACCGTACTGCTCCTGCAGTATGGCTAGAACTGGGGCCGACCATAATGGGGCCGACAATATCAAATATTGAACGATTGTTTGACATGTGCGTAAGTGTAGCATCTTGTGGGTTATATGAAAAACTCATATTTTGCTTGCGCAACCGTAGGTGTTTTGATTTATAACAGCACAAAAACTGATACGCCAAAGGCAGCAACCACGTCGCAGACGTCGACCAACGCAGCCTCATCTGCAAGTTCTGCTATGCAGCAGGCATTGAGCAGCGCCGCTGATTTCGACGAGAAGACAGCAACCAAGCTGGACAAGAATGTTATTCCTGACCAGTGGGTTAAGGCATACTACGATGCATGCGACAAAAAGGATTGGAAAACCGCTTGGGAGCACCTCCCCGCGGCCAAGAAAGCAGCTACGTCAGCTACCGCTTTGGGAGACCAGCTTTCAGGCTACGGCATCACAGGCTACAAAGTTGTGAGCTCACAGAAGAACGCAACGGGTGACCTCGAGATTACCGTTACCCAGAGCACCTCTCAGTACGGTGACTTCACCAGCGTTTGGACGTTCATGCCAAAGGACGGCACTTACCTCGTTAAGGGTAAGGCAGTTGCGGGCATGACCAACTAAACGCCAACGCATATCTTTGGTCTTTTAATAGAGAGCTCCCATTATTTTGGGAGCTCTTTTCACGGGCTACAGGGGAGGGTCATGGTATCTTAACTATATGACCAAAAAGACGACATACGCGCCCCGGACGCATCCTCTTGACGCGCTGCTTCCCGCAGACACCGCGCCCGATGTGAGAAAGCTCTACGAGGAGATTCCCGAGCTTATTGGCGCCGTGTCGTTTGGTATAGAAGACGAGGTGGTGTTGCTCGACCTCGAAACAACGGGCCTTCACGCGACGAGCGACCAGATTACCGAAATCGCGCTCATGAAAATGCGCGGCCCCGAAATAGTTGAGCGCTGGTCGTCGCTTGTTAATCCCGGGTGGCCCATCCCCGAGCATGTCGTCAACATTACAGGCATTACCAACGAGATGGTCGCGTCTGCGCCTTCTTTTGATGAAATTGCAGGCGAGGTGCGCACGTTTCTGGGGGAGCGAGACCTCGTCGCACACAACGCACATTTTGATAAAGGCTTCCTGGATAAGGCGTACCAGGGAGCGTTGAAAAACCGCTGGGTCGACACGCTCTATCTGGCGCAAATTGGCCTGCCGCGTCTGTTGCGTTACTCGCAACCAACGCTTGCCTCGTGGTTAAATCCCGAAGCGGGCAAAAACGCGCACCGCGCAGCGGCCGATGTGGAGGTACTCAGCTGTGTCTGGCGTGCATCGCTCTGCGGCATGCAGGGGCTCGATTACCAAACACTGAATGTGATTTCAGAGCTGCCCTGTTTGGGGTGCGGCGCTGAGCACGCTTGGATGAAGCAGGTCCTGGGGGCGCGAAGCGACGGCACCGACAAGGCGTTTAACTTGCGGGCGTTGCGCCACCACTGGGTGAAGATGGACCAAGCCGATCCGCTCAACGATGCCGACCATATCCGCATGAACTTCAGCTATGAAGGCGATGTTATGGATGTGGTCAATCCGCCTGCGTCTTCTACGAGTGCGCGCTCTCATAAGTCGTCAAAAGCGGCGTCTCGGATGTATGATGATTTCGAATTGCGACCTGCACAAACAGAGATGGCCAACGCAATCTATCACGCCTTTTTGCGCGGGCATTTTCTTGCGATAGAGGCGGGCACAGGTGTGGGCAAATCGCTCGCGTATTTGCTCCCCGCCGCGCTTGTTGCGCTCGAAAATCAGGTGTCCATCGGTATCGCGCCGCGCTCAAACAACCTCACTGATCAGCTGCTCATGCGCGAGATTCCGCGCCTCAACGAACTGTTTGAGGGCAAGTTGCGCTACACGGCCGTCAAGGGCTATGACAACTACGTATGTTTGCGCAAAATTGACGCGCTGCTGCACTCGCAAGAAAATGTGCGCAACCTCGGCCATATTTTAGCGTGGATTTCGCAGTCGGCGTGGGGCGACATTGGGCGCATGAGCATGGCGTCGCGCAGTGACAAGTCCTACGTGGCCACGCAGCAGGAATGCACCAACAAAAAATGTCGCTTTTATCCCAATTTGTGCTATTTGCACGGCACGCGCAAGCGAGCGCAGTCGTCGCATCTGGTGGTAACAAACCACTCGCTATTGTTTCGTGACGCGATGTCTCCAAAACGTATCTTGCCGCCTATTCGCTATTGGATCGTTGACGAGGCCCACGGCATCGAAAAAGAGGCGCGCGATCAGCTGTCATCGGTCTTTGATTTTTATCGGACGTCGCAGCTTTTGCGCAATTTCACCAATCGCCATGGCGGGCTCGCGCAGAGTCTCGACGTGTTGCTGCGAAAATCGGCCGGCAACGAGGGAGAGAAGTCATCGATAGCGCAGACGCTCGTGACGCTTGCAGGCATCATCGACCAAGCGCAGACCGTCTTTGAGTCGATGAAGGCAGATGCCGATGCGGTGGTCGAGGCTTTTGACGCGCAAAGTTCAGGGCGCGAAGTGTGGATTAGCCAAGAGATTCGCGCGAGTGCACCGTGGGCAGCGCTTGCTGCAACTGGCCGTTCGCTCTTTAATAAACTGGAAAAGGCGGCCGGCAAAGGGCGCGTGCTCTGTAATGAAATGAGCCTCATCGATGACGTGAAAGATGACGACTTGGCGGTGGAAGCGAGCGGATATTTCTACGATGTTGTCTCCGTTGTTTCTGCTCTGGGAGTGGTTATCGACAACCCGGTCGACAATCTCGTTTACTCGATTGAGCGCATGGGAGGTCGCGGAGTCAGCCGTTTGGTAGCGGCCCCTCTCGAAGTTGGCCCCATTATTGAGCGCGAAATTTACGGCTCCGTAAGAAGCCTTGTGTACACCTCGGCAACGATGACCGTGGCCGAAAAGTTCAAGTACTTTGCGCAGTCGGTCGGACTTGATTTGGTGGAGCCTTCGCGCGTTGAAGAAAAGCAACTCACGTCGAGTTACTCGCTTCATGAGCAGATGCGCATTTTTGTCGTGAGCGATTTGCCCGACCCCCGCGAGCCGCGCTACCAAAACCATCTCGCTCAGTTCAGCGAGGAGCTGCACCTGGCACTGGGAGGCGGCGTGCTTTCGCTTTTCACCAACAGGCGCGATATGGAAAGCGTGTTTGAGAGTATGAGCCGCAATCTCGCGCACGCCGATATGAAGGTGTTGTTGCAGCGTGAGGGCTCGTCGAGCATGGCGCTTGCCAAAGAGTTCATCGAAAACAAAGACATCTCGCTTATGGCGCTGCGCAGTTTTTGGGAGGGTTTTGACGCCAAGGGAGACACGCTCAAATGCGTCTTTATCCCGAAGCTCCCCTTTGCGTTGCCGGGCACTCCATTGGCCCTTGAACGCACGCTGCGCGAAGGCGCAAAGGCCTGGAACCGCTATGACTTGCCCGAGGCAATCATCGATTTGCGCCAAGCCATCGGCCGCCTTATCCGCTCGTCACACGACACAGGATTTGTGGTGCTGGGCGACTCGCGCCTCGTCAATAAAGCGTACGGAAAACGCGTGCTCAAATCGCTTCCCGTCGAGGCAGAAATTCTTACCAGCGCAGAGATAATTGCAGCACTATCAAAGCAGTAAGCCCCGCCCACTTTGCGAGGGGGATAGAGGGCGCTCCGGCTGCGCACAGGCCAACAAAAGATGTGTTGAATTGCTCTCGGCGGTTGCAATTGCTACCGCTGCCATGATAGAGTTAAAAGCGGCGTGACGTATGACATGTGGAGGCTTTGTGTTTTGCAAAACAAGAAGTCTTTCAGGGATGGAGAGATACAGCAGTGAGTGTTGATAACGGTTCTCAAGAACAGCAGCAGACCGGCGCGGTCGCCTCTGGTGTGAATGACGATCAAGAAGCTCTTCAAACTGAAACCCCAGAAATCATTAGAATCAAAAAGAAGAAGCGCAAACCGAGCAAGCTCAAAAAGGCTGCTTGGATTACGTTTGTCACGCTGACCGTGCTGCTTGGAATCGGCGTAGGCGCCTCGGCGCTGTTCTTAAATTCCCTCAATCACAGCATGTCTTATGGCCCAAAAGACACCAAACTCAAAGACAGTTTGGTCGTGCCTCAAAAGCAAGACCCCTACTATGCCTTGCTTCTCGGTTCTGATGCTCGTCACGAAGGCGCCAGCTCCCGCTCAGACGTTATCATCCTTGTGCGCGTCGATGCTCCTAAGGGCACGGTGACCATGGTGGGCATTCCGCGTGATACTAAAGTTGAAATCAAAGGTCACGGAACTCAAAAAATCAACGCAGCTTACGCGTTCGGCGGCGCTTCGGGTGCGGTTGATGCCGTGTCGAAGTTCGCCGGTGTTGATATTTCGCACTGTGCAGAAATACATTTCAAGGAGCTTGAACAGCTCGTCGATATGCTCGATGGTGTATGGGTTAACGTACCTATCTCAAATAACCAAACAGGCAGAACCAATACCGGCGTCACCCTCAGCGCGGGTAACCATTTGCTCAACGGCAAGCAGGCGCTGGCCTTCAGCCGCGAGCGTTATGGCTACCTCCGCGGCGATTATCAGCGCAACGACAACCAGCGCATCCTTCTTGAGGCGATTGTTAAAAAAGTATTAGCGGCGCCTCCGATGGCTTTGCCTGGCCTTGCTCAAAAGATGGCTACCTGCGTGAGCACCGATTACTCTTTGAAGGATTTGATTAACCTTGCCAATGAATTTCGGGGAGGGAGTGGGCTCAAGGTTTATTCCTGCATGGCTCCCTCTCATTCAAAGACCATCAACGGGGCGTCGTATGCAATTACTCAGCGCGCTGAATGGACTGAGATGATGCGTCGCGTTGACGCGGGCGGTGACCCCAATGCAGGCGTTGCTCCCAAGACGGACGCGGGCTCCAATGCAGGCGCTGGCTCCTCCAACGCAGGCGCTGCTCCCAAGACGATGTAAACGATGTAAGAGGATTTAAGAGGGTACATGACACTACTCGAACTGCTTCACCTCATGCGCAAGCACCTTGGGCTGATGATTGGCCTGCCGCTCGCCGCCGCGCTCGCAATGGGCTTGATTGCGTGGCTCGTTTTGCCGAACACCTATACGGCCAATGTCTCTATGTACGTACTGACTCAGACATCAGACCAGACGGGGAGCAATCTCAGCAATAGTGGTCTGAGCAATAACGATCTTGCGGCAAGTCAGATGCTCGCCAGCGACGTGGCAACGCTTATTAAGAGCGACCGCGTTATCAGTGATACCGAAAAAGCACTCAACATGAGTAGTCTCGCCGATTACTCGATATCGGTTGAAAGTGCAGCAACGACTCGCGTGCTTACCTTATCGGTAACGGGAAAATCGGCTCAGTCGGTCGCTATTATTGCTAACAAACTGGCAGAAACGACCGATGACGTGGCCCGCGAAGTTATGGAAGTTAAAAGTATCAACGTTATTGATACCGCAACAGAACCAGGTTCGCCGTCAGGCCCGCCGCGGGCAATGTATACCGCGGTAGCCTTTTTGGCAGGCATCTTTGTGGCCATCGCCCTCATCGTTTTGATGGATGCCCTTAATACTCGCGTTCGTACTCCCGAAGAAATCGAAGAGCTGTTGGATCTGCCCATTATTGGTCGCGTTCCCGAGATTACTAATTAGAAAGAATACGATTTATGGCGAAGAAAAAGAAAAAGGATTCCAATCTCCTCAACGTAAAAAATGCGACTAAAACCCTTTATGCCAATATTCGGTTTATGTCTCCTGATGAACCTATCAAGACCATGTTGGTGACGAGCGCGGTTCCCAATGAGGGAAAAACCACTACCTCGGTTCACCTTGCGCAGGCCATTGCGACCTCAGGTAAAACGGTTGTTTTAGTTGACGCCGATATGCGCCGGGGCTCGGTCGCGGGGATTTTGCGAATCCAGCCAAAGGCGGGAGCCTACGCGGTTATGTCAGAATCGGCCACTCTTTTAGAGGCGGTCACCAAGACGAGTGTTCCCAATCTGTACTTTTTAGATATCGAACCAAACATTCCCAACCCTGTTGACCTGCTTATTTCAAAAAAGTACTTACAGCTGGTTGAAGATTTAAAGAGCAAATTTGATTATGTCATCTTTGATACCCCTCCAACGGGGACCTTTGTTGACGCGGCAGTTTTGTCAACGCTTGTTGATGGGGTCGTACTGGTTGCTCGCTCCAATTTTGTGAAGAGAACCGAGGTTGTTAACGCCTTTGAGCAGTTAAACAAGGCCAATGCCAACATCTTGGGAGTCTGCGCAACGTTCTGCGAAGATGAGAGTTCTGAATACTACTACGCCTACTACAACCAACGAGGCTCGCGCGTTGAGTCTTCTCGGACTGCGAGGCGCAAGAATCGGTAGTATGTTCGATATCCATTCGCATATTTTACCGGGGGTCGACGACGGCGCGCGCGACCTCGAAGAATCCCTTGCCATGCTTGAGGCCGCTAAGGCTGTGGGAGTAACGGCGATTGCCTGTACACCGCACTGTCGCGATCCTTACTTTGATTACGGAGCAATGTGCGAGGCCTTTGAGCTCCTTGAGCGCCATGCGGAGGGGTTTCCGCTCGTTATGGGCTTTGAGGTAAACCACGCAAAGCTTATGGAGTTGGGCGACGAGTGGATTGACCGCTTGGCGTTTCGGGGGAGAAAAGAATTCCTGCTTGAGCTTTCTACCCGCGCGGGTAAGGCAACGTTTGATGAGTACGAACGAACCATCTTTGAGATAAAAGCAAAGGGCTATCGGGTGATAATCGCTCATCCAGAGCGTTACCTTGCCATCCAGAAAGATTTTGACCGGGCAAAGCGTCTTGTTGATATTGGCTGCGAGCTTCAGGTTTCGGCTAATTTTGTCGCAGGTGGACGTTTTGGGCGCGAAAAAAAGCCTGCCAAAAAACTTTTTGATGGCGAACTGGTGAGCTATATAGCAAGCGATGCCCATTGCGCCGAGGATTATAAGTACCTATTGCAAGCAAGGAGGGGGAAATCATCGAAGAAAGCAGTGTAATTCTTCCTGACGCTGAGGCGATAAGAATGCTCGAAAGCAGCAACTCGGGGCTAGAGCCCGAGCTGTCTCGCCATGGATATCGCTTTGTTAAGCGAGTTTTTGACTTAAGCCTTTCGTCGGTGGTCCTTACTGTTGGGCTGGTCCCATCTCTGGTGCTTTGTGCGGTGATTTATGCAAAAAGCCCGGGAGCGAGCCCGATATACTCGCAATACCGAGTAGGGCGCTTAAAAAAAGATGGTTCTTATAAAGTTTTTAAAATGTATAAGTTTAGGAGCATGAGGCCTGGCGCTGATGCGATGCTTGAAAGCTTACGTGACGCCAATGAAGCCGATGGCCCCCTGTTTAAAATCAAGGATGATCCGCGGGTTATTCCGGGCGTGGGGACCTTTATTCGCAAGCACTCCATTGACGAGCTTGGTCAGATGCTCAACGTGTGGTTAGGCGACATGAGTTTTATAGGTCCGCGCCCCCCGTTTGCGCGGGAAGTTCTTGAGTACAATGAGTATCATCGGCGCCGTCTTACCGTTAAGCCGGGCTGCGGAGGACTGTGGCAGACTACCGTGAGGTCGGACGGAAGCTTTAATGAGATGGTTAAACTCGACCATTGACGAGGCAATAAGGCGCAAAATCCGAGACGACTATTTGCGAGATACGACTGTAACCGTACTTCTTGTTGGTACCGAGACGATTAATCGAAAACATATTGATTGGGAAATCTATTCCAGTATGTTTGATGGAACTGTCAACAAAAAGTCTGGCGTTCTTGTCATCAACCTCCCTAGTACCTCTTGCACGCTTTGCACATCGGGTCATCCGGCTGTAAAAGACAGACTATATCGTGATGTTTCTTCATGGACTACCATCAACGATAGAAATGAATATGAGCGCCGTTATCCGCTGATGCCAGCAAGAATAATCGACAATCTTCTTGCCTCTGATGCAAAAATATCCGTTGTTGAATGGGATCGGATTATATCTGACTGGGAGGGATTCGGACTCCTTTTGGATGAAGTATATTCAAGCAGGTCTAGCTGTACATATGACTTAAGAAGACCGCTAAGGAGACGGAACTCATGAGGTAGAATCAACTTATAAAGCCGCAGCGGTGCGGATTCAATCTTGGGACGGAGATACACTGAGGAGACAGTTCGACCACTTCAAGAAAGTACCGTATCGGGTTTTCGCTCTTGGGACTTGCTGCAGTTCTCTTAGTTATGATTCCAAACATTATCTGGGCAATTTTCCCTCCAGGGAACAACCCTCTCGCAACAGATGTATTAAGTTTGCCCCTTCTAGATATCCTCGAGAACGTTTTTAGGACAGCCCTAATTATCCTGCTCTTGTTGCTGACTGTACGAGACCCTGACCTAAATCCCAGAAATGAAGCCTGGCTTATTTCGTCAGTTGCTCTTCTTGTCGCATATTATTTTTGCTGGATTATATACTTCTGTGGAAATACTGACCCTGCAATTCTCCTTGGGCTAGCAATAGCTCCATCTGCGTTCTTTTGCCTCTACGCTCTTTGGCTCAAAAATGTTCCGGCATTTTTTGTAAGTGTTCTGTTTGCAGCTACGCATATCATAATCACTTCTATAAACTACTTGTGAGTTAGCGTTGAGCTAGAGTGGATTACAACTGGACGAAGGGTATCTAACAAAGATTTCAAGCCGACACGCGTGAGGTAGAATCAGCAAGAGAAGTCGCACGGACGCGGCTTAAATCTTTAGATGTGAGATCTATCAAGAGCGCGTACTTGGGTTGTACAACATTTTGTACAATAAGAAGAGAAGCGCTTGTGAATACGCTAAGACTAAACAAAAACATAATTCCGCTTTCAGAGTTTCGGGCATCACTTTCTCCTTTAATCGAAAAACTCAATGAGACGCGTGATCCCCTACTTTTGACTCAGCACGGCAAGGGAGTTGCTATGGTTGTTGATGTGGATGAGTTTGAAGAAATGCGTGAGCGACTTGAGGTACTTGAAGACATTGAGGCTGTTCGAGGTGATATAGCCCAGGGCAGAGTTTATTCGCAGGAAGAAGCCAAAGCACGCCTTCTCTCTAGGCTGTCGTAAATGAGGGCCATCTGGACCGAGCGGGCCCTTGTTCGTCTCGAAGAAATCTCTGACTTTATTGCTGAAGATAGTCCGCAGATTGTCCGCAGTCTCATTGAGCGCATTTTTTCAGCAACTGAGCAACTTGAAGAATCCCCAAATAGCGGCGATGCTGCTCCTGAAAAGGGGGATGATTCAGTCCGACAATTAATCTGTGAGCCCTATAGGATTATCTATCAGGTGGGGGAAGTGGTTGAAATTTTGACCGTCCGACATTCCAGAAGACTATTTGATTCTCAAGAGGTTGACGGGCAGTCCTAACTAAGAACGGGTATTCCTGTGGTACAATTAGTTGTACTTTTAGGAGGTATGTTAAATGAATTCTATCCCAAATATCATTCCCATTTCAGATTTAAGGCAAGATGCTGCTGATGTAATAAAGTCTGTAAATACCCAAGATGAGCCCGTGGTCATCACGCAACGTGGGCGTGCATCGGCTGTGCTTCTTGGTATGAGTTCTTATGAGGAATTTCAAAAGAAGCTTGAAATACTGAATCTTCTTTTGCGTGGTGAGCAGGAGATCCAGGCGGGTGTGGGGTATGACCTAGATGACGTAATCACTGATTCACGCAAACTGACGCAGTCATGATCGTCCGTTTTACTCCGCTAGCACGAAAAGAATATCTTGAAGCCGTTTCCTCTATAGCTCAAGGTGGAGAATTGGCGGCGAATAGGTTTATCGACAAAGTTGAGACAGCGTTGTCTCAGTTAGGCCAGTTTCCTCAGTCGGGGCGTAGTGTTCCTGAGTTTGGGTCCCTTGTGCCTTATCGGGAAGTGCTTATCCTACCTTTTCGGTTCTTCTATAGAGTTGTGGGAGATACGGTGTGGATTGTGGCTCTTTGGCATGAGCGTCAGATGCCAGCAAATCCTGAAGATGCATAGCTAGCAAAGAATTCAAGCCGCCACCTGTGCAGCTAAGCTAATCCCAAGAGTCGTTACAGTGTGGCCTAAATCTTGAGATGTTGGATGGTCTGGGCTACTTCTTCTCCAAGTGTTCGGAAATCCAAACCGCAAGGTTCTCTTCTGTGAGATCTCCCGCTGCGAGCAAAAGAATTGTCTTGACCACTTCACCTTGCTCCGCTTTGATTCGTGCTCCATTGATCAATAAAAAGACGTTTGCGACGGTAAAGGCAGCTCTTTTGTTGCCATCATTGAAGGGATGGCTTGTTGCTATTGCGAAGCAATAAGCGGCAGCCAAAACTGATAGGGGGAGAGTATCCTCGTAATGAACTTTCTGCTGAGCCCGCATAAGGGCGGATTCTAAGGCGGACTCGTCACGTGTTCCATTCAGCCCACCATGGGCATTTAATAGTTCAGCGTGGATTGTCTCTGCTTCAGCCGTCTCAATCCACAGGCAATCCTCAATTGAGCCGATGGCGCAATCATTTAGAGAGCTCATGAAGCGCCTCCCTGTACTCGCGCAAGGTCTCTCGAGTTGCTGCGAGAACCGCTTCTGTTTTTGGGTTATTGGGTGCGAGTATTATGCGCCCATTTTCAACGGTCACATATACTGAGTCGCCAACCTCAAGGTGGAGGGCGTTAGTAAATTCACGTGGAAGGGTGGCGCTTACCGAGCCACCAGATTGCCTCAACTTGATCTCAGTCATAACTCCTCCAAACTCGATGCTAAAATGTAGTACAAATATACTACATTAGATTTCCCTCGGCAATGCTAGGCAAACTCCTAACAAAGATTTCAAGCCGACGCGGGGCAGGCCAACTTTCTTCGATTAGGATTTATCCTTTAATGGTATAATTTCTATACATAGTTCGAGGGAGCCATCTATGAAAGCTAAAGACTTTGACAAGAAATTTGATGCTGGCGAAGACATTACGGCACACCTTGATCTTTCAGGGGTAAAGCGCCCCAAGCAAGAAGCCAAACGCGTGAATGTGGACTTTCCCTCTTGGATGGTGGAGTCGCTCGATCGCGAGGCAAAACGCATGGGCGTGACTCGTCAATCTGTCATTAAAGTTTGGATTGCAGAACGTCTTGAGGACACCACGCGAAACATCGCTTTGTGATGTCAGAGCTACCGAATCTTGCGGCAATGCTATGTATATAGAAGACTTTATATATCGCAATGATAGGAGTCTTATATGAATCTTTCCAATCTGAGTGTCCCAAACGTCAGACCATCTTCCGCAATCCGAACGGACTACAAAGCTTTTTCTGAGTTTTGTCACTCTACGATGGCGCCTGTCATTGTGACCAACAACGAGGAAAGATTTTGTACATTCCCAGTTCGAAAAGGCTCGAGTATCTGTGCATGATTCACAAGGGCGCTGTGGCGCCAAAGAGAATCAAGAAGTAAAAGAAAACCTAGAGTCAAAAAAGAGTTCTTCAACACCTTCTGATGAAGTTCAAGAAGCGCAAGATCCTGAAATTGTTGAAGAGGATGCCTCAAATGTTAATGATGAGAACTCTTATTATGATGCAGATGCTTTTGAGGAAAAGACGATTTTAGATATGCAATCACAGAGCGTTTCTGCTGTGTTAAATTCTCAGGATGCGGTTGCTGTCATTGGGAATCTTGTATCAGTGGCTGCCGAAGTGAGAAAGTTCGAAGAGGCTCAAATTACAGTGAGAACAGACATTGCCGCTCAACGCGACATTGCGCTTGCAAAGATTGAGGCACAAAAAGAAGCACTCATGGTTTATCTCGAGAAGTCTTTTGACGAGCGGAAAGAAGGTTTTCAGCAACTATTCTCTGTTGTTGACAATGCGCTTAAGACCGACAATATGCAGTCATTAGCATTGGGACTTGAGGGTATCATTAAACTTGCCGACTCATCTCCGTTCAAAAATTTGCAGAGTGTTGAGCAAGCTGCTTCGGCTTTTGCAGACCCCGACCATGAATGGGACTTCTAATTCGCTTACCAAAGGGAAGTTTCACGATCAAGCGGAGAAATAGTTCGCACTTAGACAGCAGGGACAAATCTCACGCTGTGTACTTGCGTTTGCTTGCGAATACGCTTGAGCGTTGTCGCATCGGGCTTTGCGTCACACTCAATGAGCATCAAGGCATTGGCGCCGCGCATTTCTCTCGAGACATCCATGGCGGCGATATTGATGCCAGCCTCGTTAAGGATGCCAGTAACCGCATGAATCACGCCCGGCTGATCCGTGTGCTCGATAACAAGCAACGGCAAATCGCCCGTTGCATTAATTGCAAAATTCTCGATTTGTGTCACGACAACATTTCCGCCGCCCACAGATGATCCGGTAATAGTGAGTGGAGCTACGCCCAATTGTGCATCCTGCAGGTCCTCTTTGCGCGGCTCAAGGTGAAAAATGGCCGTGTTGGGATGTGCTTCATCGAGCTCGATATCTTCGAAGATCACGGTCATGTCGCTGTCGCGCGCAACATCGAACGCGTGAGATATGCGCTCGTCATCGGGCTTCATTCCCAGCAAACCAGCCACAAGAGCCAGCTTGGTTCCGTGCCCATCGCCTGTTGCGGCAAATGAACCGTGAAGTACGATGCGGGCCGAAGCGGGCTGTGCTCCGAAAATGGCGCGCGCGAGTTCTCCCAACCGTACTGCTCCTGCAGTATGGCTAGAACTGGGGCCGACCATAATGGGGCCGACAATATCAAATATTGAGCGATTGTTTGACATGTTCGTTAGTGTAGCATCTTGTGGGTTATATGAAAAACTCATATTTTGCTTGCGCAACCGCCCAGAATCGTCAACAATAAACGGGTGCGATAATTGACCATGGATACATGCACGACATGGAAAGGGATTAAAGATGAGCAATACGGGTACTGGTACTAACCAAAAGCCACTAATCATCGGTCTTGCTGTAGTAATTATTTTGCTTGCAGCAATCGTAGGTGTTTTGATTTTTAACAGCACGAAAACTGACACAACAAAGACGGCAACCACGCAGAGCACGGATACTGGTGCTTCTTCAGCAAGTACTGCAATGCAGCAGGCTATGAGCAGCGCAGCAGATTTTGATGAGAAAACTGCGACAAAGCTCGATAAGAAAACTACTCCAGAAGAGTGGGTTAAAGCTTACTACGATGCTTGCGATAAAAAGGATTGGGAGACCGCTTATAAGCATCTTCCAGCAGCAAAGAAAGAAGCAACAACTGCAAAGGCTCTTGGTGAGCAGCTTGCAAGTTACGGAATCTCGGGCTACAAGATTGATAGTTCAAAGGAGAACTCAAGCGGCGACCTCGAGATTACGGTTACACAGAGCACTTCTTCATATGGTGACTTCACCAGTGTTTGGACGTTTATGCCAAAGGACGGCACTTACCTCGTAAAGGGTAAAGCAGTTGCAGGTATGACCAACTAAAGCACAAACGCATATCTTTGGTCTCTTAATAGGGAGCCCCCAATAATTTGGGGGCTCTTTTTGTAAGTCACAGGGGAGGGTCATGGTATCTTAACTATATGAACAAAAAGCATACATACCATGCGCCACATCAGCCACTAGATTCGCTTCTGCCTATAGATACCGCTCCAGAAATTCGGAAGCTTTATGAAGAGATACCAGAACTGGTAAAAACACTCTCATTTGGTATAGAAGATGAGGTGGTTTTGCTCGATCTCGAGACTACAGGGCTTCATGAGTCGACTGATCGCATAACCGAAATCGCACTCATGAAAATGCGTGGTCCTGAAGTCGTTGAACGCTGGTCAACACTAGTCAACCCAGGGCAATCAATTCCAAGTTATATCGAAAACATTACGGGAATTAGCGATGAGATGGTGGCCGATGCTCCAACGTTTGACGAGATAGCTGATGAGGTTCGTCAGTTTATTGGGTCATGCGATTTGATTGCTCACAATGCTCATTTTGACCGTGGTTTTCTCAAGAGGGCGTTTGGTACTCCCCTTAAAAATCGATGGATGGATACTATATATCTCGCGCAAATTGGGCTGCCTCGTTTATTGCGCTATTCTCAGCCGACGCTCGCTTCTTGGCTTAATCCAGAGGCGGGGGCAAACGCTCATCGTGCTGTTGCGGATGTTGAAGTACTCAGTTGCGTGTGGCGTGCTTCGCTCTGCGGCATGTATGGCTTGGATTACCTGACGCTTCAGGCTATCGCTGACTTGCCTTGTATGGGCTGTGGCGCCGAGCATATTTGGATGAAACAGGTTCTTGGCGCTCGCAGTGACGAAAGCGACAAAGCATTTAGTTTGCGCGCGTTGCGTCACCGTTGGGTTAAATCCGACCAGGCTGACCCGCTCAACGACGCGGATCATATTCGCATGAACTTTAGTTATGAGGGAGATGTCATGGATGTGGTGAATCCTTCACCAGATTCTGTGTCCCCCTCTGAAAAAATGGGCGTGCCGCGGATGTATGAAGATTTTGAATTGCGTCCAGCACAAACAGAGATGGCGAATGCGATATATTGGGCATTTTTGCAGAGTCATTTTCTTGCGATAGAGGCCGGTACGGGCGTAGGCAAGTCGCTTGCTTATTTGCTTCCCGCGGCACTAGTGGCGCTCGAGAACCAAGTCCCCATCGGCATTGCGACGCGATCAAACAATCTCACAGACCAACTGCTTACACGCGAAATTCCGCGTCTCAATGAATTGTTTGGGGGCAAGCTTCGCTATACCGCCGTTAAGGGATACGACAACTACGTATGTCTCAGAAAAATTGACGCGCTGCTCCACAATAATGAAAACGCTCGAAACCTTGGTCATATTTTGGCATGGATTTCTCAATCTGCTTGGGGCGATATCGGCCGCATTAGCATGGCATCACGCAACGACAAAACCTATATTGCGACACAGCAGGAGTGCACCAACAAGAAGTGCCGTTTTTATCCGAACCTGTGCTATCTGCACGGAACGCGCAAGCGAGCACAGTCATCGCATCTCGTGGTGACTAATCATTCGCTTCTCTTTCGTGATGCGATGTCTCCCAAGCGAATTTTGCCGCCTATCCGCTACTGGATAGTTGACGAGGCCCATGGCATCGAAAAAGAAGCGCGTGACCAGCTTTCATTTATTTTTGACTTTTATCGCACCTCGCAATTATTAAAAAATTTCACCAATAGACACGGCGGACTTGCTCAGCGCCTCGATGGTTTGCTGAGAAAATCTGCGGGCAATGAAGGTGAAAAGTCTTCTATCGCTCAAACGCTCGTAAGCCTAGCTGGTTTTTTGGAGCAAGCCCAGACAATATTTGAATCGTTGAGAGCAGACGCTGATGCGGTTATCAGCCAGTTTAATCAGCAGAGTTCAGGGCGCGAACTATGGATAAGCCAAGAAATCCGGATGAGTACGCAGTGGGCAGCGCTCGCGGCAACAGGACGCTCGCTCTATGGCAAACTCGAAAAAGCGGTAGGCAAGGGCCGGACCTTGTCAAACGAAATGTCGCTTATCGAAGACATCAAAGATGACGATTTGGCCATTGAAGCAAGCGGTTATTTCTATGACATAGCCTCAATTATTACGGCTTTGGGCGTGGTTATCGATGAGCCTGAAGATAACCTCGTGTATTCAATTGAAAAGATGGGCAATAGAGGCGTAACTCGTCTTGTAGCGGCGCCCCTTGAAGTCGGACCCATTATCGAAAACGAAATTTATGGTTCTGTCCGTAGCCTTGTATATACTTCGGCGACGATGACGGTGGCTGATAAATTTAAATATTTCGCGCAATCGGTTGGGCTCGACCTCGTGGAACCCTCACGTGTTGAGGAAAAACAACTCAAATCAAGTTATCGTTTGCATGAACAAATGCGGATTTTTGTCGTCAGCGACTTACCAGATCCACGCGAGGCACGGTACCAGAACCATCTCGCGCAGTTTAGTGAAGAACTTCATCTCGCTCTGGGTGGTGGCGTTTTATCCCTCTACACCAACAGACGTGATATGGAGAGCGTATACGAGAGTATGAATCGCAACCTTTCCCACAACGACTTGAAGGTTTTGCTTCAGCGTGAAGGTGCTTCAAATATGGCGCTGGCAAAAGAGTTCATTGAAAATAAGGATGTCTCACTCATGGCACTGCGCAGTTTCTGGGAGGGCTTCGACGCAAAAGGTGACACGCTTAAATGTGTGTTTATTCCGAAGCTACCTTTCGCAATGCCCGGCACACCGCTTGCCCTAGAGCGCAATTTGAGAGAGGGCGCTAAGGCATGGAACCGTTATGACCTGCCAGAGGCCATTATCGATTTGCGACAAGCCATCGGGCGACTTATCAGGTCCTCGCAGGATAGCGGTTTTGTGGTTCTCGGCGACTCTCGTCTCATCAATAAAGCGTATGGCAAGCGTGTTTTGAAGTCGCTGCCCGTTGATGCAGAAATCTTAACGAGTGCCGAAATTATTCAAATTCTTTCTGAAAAGCGGTAGCTTTTGCATGAATGCAATCTCTGAGTTCTTG
>CALLZE010000017.1 GCA_937858655.1 uncultured Coriobacteriales bacterium | reverse complement strand
GCTTGAGGCTTTGTGTCGTTTGCCCAGAGCACGATGCGACCTTTCGAGTTTTACTTTATCAGTAGTTGTATGTACCAAGACCACGCCTGTGGTCCAAACATAAGTATACCCAACGAAGCAAATGCGATAAAAGGGCCAAAGGGGATTTTTGCCGAAAGCGATACTTTCTGGTTACTTATCCGGCTTAAGACTATTGCAATGAGCCCGATGATTGCTGCTGCAGGCAAAACAAGTGCACCATACAATCCCAAAAATAGCCCGATAACTGCCAACAATTTAATGTCGCCCATGCCAAAACCTTGTTTGTCACGAATAATTTTGTAAAGAAGGGCCACAAGGAATGCTGGGCCCGCGGTAACAATTACTCCCAAGAACCCATCAATAAGAGGTGATGACGTTGATGCTTGGGCAAAGAAGGGGAGGACTTGGTGAGGAATTGCAGCATAGTGCGCCCATGAATAAGCCAGAGAGGTTGGGTCGTGGGAAAAAGATGCTAGAATTCCAATAACTCCAAGAATCCCGAGTAAGCCCACCAAGGTGTTTGGCAATTTGTGCGTATCATAATCGATGAAAGATAGGATAAGTAAAAGATAGAGAAAGATTGCGCAGATGATTGCTTGAACTAAATTTATTGTTAATAGAGGTGCGAGAGAGCAGAGCAGTGCACTCATCAGCTCGACAACGGGGTAACGCGGTGAAATTGGATCTTTGCAGAAACGGCATTTACCTCCGAGGATGAGGTATGACAAGACAGGAATATTGTCGTAGGGCTTTAGTGGTTTATTGCATTTTGGACAATGAGAAGCGGGATAGCTGAGTGATTCTTTGCGTGGCAGACGCCAAATAACTACGTTTGCAAAACTTCCAAATAAAAGTCCGAACAGAGCGAAGAGAGCAACTTGCAAACTGAGAATCATGAGGTTTCCTATTTATGGTTGTGCGCAGGGTTAATAATGCCGCCCACAACATGATAAGTGGACTGGGGGTTTTTCTTCGCACTGCAGGAGAGCGAAGCTAGACCACCGTTTATATAGGGATTGACTTGTGCATCATTGATTGAAGTTTTAGGGAGCTCATAAATTGCCGCGGCCCTGTTGATTGCAATCTCAATAGTCTTTATGTTGTTGTCGCATTCTTGAACACGAGCTTTTTCTGTTGATATGTCGAATAAGCCTACTGCTGCAACACTCAATACTCCAAGAATCGCTACGACCGCGAGAAGTTCAAAAAGCGTGAAACCTTCTGGTCTCGAAAAAAAAGACCGAACTTGAGCGCGATTATGTGAGGTTTTCTTTGGCATGCTAAGAGAATACCACGTTTAAAGTTGAGCAAATATGGATTATGAAAAATGTGAAACGAAACGTTACCTAAAGCGTTCATTGCTCGAAAAAAGCCAGGCATGAGGGTTACTCGTGTTCATGACCAGAGGAAGAAATATTGCCATCAGAATTTATTACATAGGGGACATTAAAAGGGCATGTGGGGAGAGATTT
>CALLZE010000016.1 GCA_937858655.1 uncultured Coriobacteriales bacterium | reverse complement strand
GATGACGGCTTGTCCGAGACGAGGTTTAGTAAGAATAATCGCCAAGCAATACATCGCAATAATGAAATTTGGCTTCATCCCGAAAGATGAGAAGAACGACCCAACCGTGAGCTTAAGCACAGCTCCCGCCGCGAGCAAGACGGCCACGAGGATAAGATCCTGTGTCGAAAGCCCGTTCTTTGTTTCGCTTGTTCCTGCAACTGTTCTCAGTTCTGCCATTTCAATGCACTTCCTTCCGAATACCCTCTCATGAGGGCCACTTGCCCCGTTTTGGGGATGATTTCGGATGTGCCTTTTTATACGAAAAAAGACCCATCCCTTGATTTCCAAAGGACAGGTCTTGACAGTACCTGCGGTGCCACCTTTGTTGACCCAGTTGGGCCCACTTTGTGAACATGCCATCACATGTTCTCTCCTGTAACGCCGGAGTCGCGAAGTAGATTGGACGCTGAGCGTCGTTCCCTAACTCCCTCTACGGACCATTTGCCAACCAGCTTTTCTGCGGGATCTCAGCAACCCCCGCTCTCTGTGAGCGCTTGTGAAGACTTTACTTCCGTATCATAGGTTTGATAGCTATTCAGTTGTTAAGTGAGCAATTTATCTTACTAAAGTAAGCATGTCAAGCGTTTTTCTCTTTATTATCTCTGCTCGGTCACTTTAAAAAGTTCAGCAGTAACAGGACCATCGTATCTTTTTCTTCAGCACGCGACTCAGCAACCATAATCGTAATCGCAACAAGAGTGCTATCATTAATGACTTTTTCGTTGCCGCGATAAAGCGCCTTATTACGATCGAGGAAATAGAGAAATAATGCCGCTGCTATGCGCTTATTTCCACTCAGTTTGAACTGTCGCAAATTTTGCGACAGTTCGATTCGACACATCGCTCAACTCCTCATTTAAGGCATTTGAAATATGCTTACCAATGGTCTTAACGTCTCGGCCGTATAATTGAGAAATTTGTGCACGATTAAGCCACACCTCGTCAGGCGCAAAGTAACATAATTCCTAACTCACCTGTCAAGGATTCCTTAACTGCTGTTCAATGAACTCATGCAAATTTTGCACAAGCTGCCAAAACAAACTCTAGTTAAGTTATTCAGATACTTTTCATCATGAAACGTGCCCTTTATGATGGTCGGCCGACTATGGCAGTGATTAGCCATAATTTCTTCGCCTATAATTAAACTAATCAAAAACACTAAACCGATCCGAAAGGCCCTCGTGGCATTACTCCTCAATACAAAAGATGTGCATGTTGAGTTTCCGACACGCGTAGTACTTAACCAAGTTACGCTCGGCATAAATACAGGCGACCGCATCGGCATCGTCGGCAAAAACGGCGATGGCAAGTCGACTCTCTTGTCTGTGCTTGCCGGTGATTTAACCCCTTCTCAAGGTGAGGTTACGCGTCAAAGTAACGTCACCGTTGGAGTTCTTAAGCAAACCGACGAACTCGATGAAAACGCAACGGTAGCGTACGCGCTCGTAGGCGACGCCGCCGAATACACGTGGGCAAGCAATCGAACGACCCGCGAAATAGTTGATGAGCTGATTGGCGACATCGACATGGACACGCGCGTCTCAGAGCTCTCTGGCGGTCAGCGCCGTCGCCTTGACCTCGCTCAGCTTCTCATCGGCGACTGGGACGTGCTGATGCTTGACGAGCCGACTAACCACC
>CALLZE010000015.1 GCA_937858655.1 uncultured Coriobacteriales bacterium | reverse complement strand
GGTTTAATATCCATAATTTCACGAAGTTCCTCAAGTACGATAGCCGTGAGCTCTTCATCTGACTTTTCCATAAGGTGTTGATTATGGGGTGTCCCCGCAAAACCTCGAATGAGCACGCGGCCTTCTGGTGCGCGATTTGCCCACTTTGTACTTGACCACGTGGCAGCGAGCAACGCGCGGTTCTCTACTGCGGGCACCAGAGTGCCAAACCCACTCTCGGGCAGCACAACATCTTCGGCCCTAAAGCCAAAACTGCAAGTCGACGATGTCAAATTGGGAATACCGTCGTAGGCCTGCGCCATCTCAGCATTAAAGTTTCTCAAGATGCGCGCGGCCGCATAGCTTTCAGTAGCCATAACGACGCCGTCAAAGGTTTCTTGGCACCCATCAGCAAAAGTTACCACATAACGCTTGCCTTCAGCCTCAACCAAATCGACCGCACAATTCGTGTTGAGATGCTCACGACCAGCTGCATCCGCCATCGCGTCGGTCAACTGGTGCAGCCCCAACTTGAACGTTGCAAACAAAGTCTGCTTGGGGTCTTTGGGCTTGCCGGTGCTCATCTTAGCACGCGCACGCGCTCCCTCAACGGTTCCGCGAATGACCGAACCGTACTTCTGCTCCATATCAAGGTACATCGGAAACGAAGCACGTAGCGACATAGATTCAGGCGCTGAAGCATGCACTCCACCAATGAAAGGCTCGGCCAAATAGTCGAGAACTTCACGGCCAAAGCGGCGCACAATAAAACTTTCAAGCGTCTCGTCGTTAAACTCGCCTGGTGCTACTTCTTTTTTGGGCACCACAAGATCGCGCAGCATTTCGCGCTTGCCCTCTTCGGTCAAAAGCTCCGTCTCAAAGACAGGTCCCAGCTGCGTGGGAACAAACATCGAAAAGCCCTCAGGCAAATGATGCTTGCGATCTTTACGCCAAATATAAGTGCCCTTTTTCGATTCTTGGCTCGGCTGCCTTTGATCTTCAATGCCCGCCAGTTTTGCCACGCGCATAGCCGCTGGCTTACGCGCCGTAAAACAATCAGGGCCACCGTCAATGATGAATGGCTCGCCCGTTTCGGGATCGGCAACAATCTCTCCGGCAACTTTTCCGCCCAAGCGTGCGTCGCGCTCGTACAGCTCAAACTCGACATCGACGCCGGCATCTTGCGCACGCCTAAACAGAAACGCTGCGCCGAGTCCCGTTGCTCCACCACCAATAATTGCAAAACGAGCCATACATCTCTCTTCTCTCATGCACTAAAACTGAGGCAGCCCTAAAAGCCGCCTCGGATAGACTAATACAGTCGCTTCTCTTCTTGTTTATCTTCAGCGAGCTCAATGCCAAAATCTCCCAGCACTTTGCTTGCCGCGTCTTCGCCACTCTGCAGGCAGTTAGGCACGCCTACGCCCTTATAGGGAGCACCTGCCAAGCATAAGCCCTTTTCAGGGTCAATAATTGACCACAGCGTTTTCATGCGATCAAGATGACCAACCGTGTACTGAGGCATGCTTTTTGGAAAACGGAAAACCTTCGCATAGCGAATCGGTGCGCCTTTGCGCAGGCCAAGAAGTTCTTCATACGTTGCGCGCGCAAGAGCGATAATCTCATCATCGCTCAAATCAAGCATCTGAGGATCGCGAGGACCGCCCACAAAACCACGCAGCAGCACTTTGTCGCTTGGGCAGCGGCCCAGCCACTTCGATGAAATCAGGCTAATGCCTGTCACTTTTCGATGCTCAACTGCTGGGGTCAAAATACCATGCCATGCCTTATTGAAAGGCGCGTCTTCTTTATCAAAAGCAAGCACAACGGTGCCGCAAGACGAATTCGGAATAGTGTTAAGAACATCAGACGCGTCAGGCAGCACGCTCTGAAGAAAGTCGGCAGCCTGCCATGCGGGAGTCGCAATGATGAGACCCTCGCCAGTATACGTCGTGCCATCTTCAAGCGTTACCGTATAGGTGCGTCCCTGCTCGCTATCAGCAACCGCGATATGAGCTACGCCCACACCCGTGTGAATGTTTTCACGACCAGCAGCGTCAGCCATCGCGTCGGTAAGCGAACCAAGACCGCGCTGAAATGAACTAAAGAATGTTTTGCGAGGAGCGCCTGGTTTGGGTGGATACTTCTTCTTAATGGCTTCCACTTTTTTACGTTGCGCCAAGAAGCCCTTGATAAGCGAGCCGTTTTTTTGCTCCATCTCAAGAAGTGACGGATAGGTCGCGAGCACTGACATTGTTTTTGGATCGGAGCCGTTGACTCCTCCAACAATTGCTTCGGCCAAGTTATCAAGACACTCACGTCCAAGCCTGCGCACGACGAGCGACTCAACCGACTCATCCTCAAGACCGCCTGCGGGCTGCTTCTTTTTAGGCATAACAAAATCGAGCGCCATACGAAACTTAGCGGGCCAAGAATACAGCGACGTTGTCGCCATTGGCAAAATCTTGGTGGGAGCAAACATCATGATGCCATCAGGCATCTCAACAAGGCGGCCCTTCTTTACGATGAACGTCTTTTTGACGTCATCGTTGGTTGGCTGCTCTTCTTCAAACATACCAAGCATATTTGCGACGCGATGAATAGCGGGTTTCTCGGTAAGAAATGAGTCGCTACCACCATCGGCGATAATTTCAGCGCCATGATCATCTACATAGCGGTCGGTCCAGAGTTGTCCTCCT
>CALLZE010000014.1 GCA_937858655.1 uncultured Coriobacteriales bacterium | reverse complement strand
GCGTCTTGAAGAGGTGTCGCACGCAAAAGAAGAGGGCGTTCAGATTAAAGAGTTGTGTGCTCCGCTCGAGATTTTGGGCAGCGAGGGCTGGTGCTCAGGCTTGCGTGTGGGCAAGATGGAGTTAGGCGAGCCCGATGCGAGTGGTCGTCGTCGTCCGATTCCTGTTGAGGGCGAGGAGTACGTTATCGAGTGCGATACCGTGATTTCTGCGGTCGGCACGCGTGCAAACCCACTCACTCCTGAGATTAGCGATGTTGAGATGACGGCACGCGGCTATATTGAGGCTGACGAAAACGGCGCAACAAGTGACCCTCGCATTTTTGCGGGTGGCGACATTGTTACGGGCGCGGCTACCGTTATTTTGGCGATGGGCGCAGGTAAAAAAGCGGCTCACGCTATCGATAAATTTCTTTCAGATAAATAATCACGCGCGGTCTGGACCACCGCTCGCGTTAGGGACTTCGCCGTGGGCGAAGAAATGGGAAGACGGCTCGCAAGGCCACAAGGAGGAAGTACGTAATGATTGAGTTATTTGATGGCCCCGTTGTATTAATCAATGGTGGAGAAGTGGCCGTAACCGACCCCGCACTTTTTGAAAGTGAGGTGCGTGCGCACACGGGCGCGGGCTTTGATGAGGCATCGGCGCGTCGCGGAACAATTGCGGCAGGCATTCTGGAGGCTCACGGCGTTGCCGGTGCTCCCGATGATGGACGCCTTCATCTTGCGTTTGACTCAATTACGTCGCACGATATCACGTATGTAGGCATTATCCAGACGGCTATCGCTTCGGGCATGACCGAGTTTCCGCTACCTTACGTGCTCACCAACTGCCACAACAGTCTGTGCGCAGTGGGCGGAACCATCAATGAAGACGATCATAAATTTGCGCTTTCGGCGGCAAAGAAGTTTGGCGGCGTGTTTGTGCCCCCCATGTTTGCTGTTATTCATTCGTTTAATCGCGAAATGATGAGCGGCTGCGGACGCATGATTTTGGGTTCTGACAGCCACACGCGTTACGGCGCACTCGGTACGATGGCAGTAGGCGAGGGCGGCGGCGAGTTGGCAAAGCAGCTTCTCAGGCAAACCTACGATATGGCGAAACCTCCCGTTGTTGCGGTGCGCCTGACTGGCGCTCCTCGTCGCGGGGTTGGCCCGCAAGACGTTGCGCTGCAACTCATTAAGGCCGTTTTTGCGAGCGGTTTTGTGAAAAACGCGGCTCTCGAATTTGTCGGCCCCGGCGTTGCCTCATTACCTATCGAGTTCCGTAACGGCATTGACGTTATGACTACTGAGACCACCTGCTGGTCTTCGATTTGGCAAACTGACGACGAGACCAAGTCGTACTTTGAAAATCATGGACGCCCTGAGGCGTATAAACCTCTTGCTCCAGCACCAGTGGCGCTTTACGACCGTATGGTTGATGTGAACCTTTCGGCCATTGTGCCCAGCATCGCGTTGCCGTTTCACCCAAGCAATGTGTATACCATCGCCGAAGTGCAAGATGACGCGGCGCGTCTTTTTGCTGGGGTTGAGGCTGCAAGTGCTGAACTCTTTGCGGCTAACGGCGTGCGCGTCGATCTTCAGAGCAAAATCCACGGCGGCAAGGTGCATGTGGACCAAGCCTCTATTGTGGGGTGCGCGGGTGGTACGTTTGATAACATTGCGGCCGCGGCCGACATCCTTGCGGGTGGCTCAATCGGTAACGATATTTTCAGCATGACAGTTTATCCCGGTAGCCAGCCCATTTATCTCGACTTGCTACGTCAGGGCATTATCACCACCCTCATGGGGGCAGGCGCTGTGGTTAAGCCGGCG
>CALLZE010000013.1 GCA_937858655.1 uncultured Coriobacteriales bacterium | reverse complement strand
AATACCTTAGTTTAGTGATGAAGAAATTCGTGATTTGACGCATATTGGATAAGCGCTAATATATAGATATATATAAATCTGTTTATGTTAGGGATGACATGACGAAATCATATGAAACCTTTGCTCTAGTTTTAAAGGCTTTATCCGATGAAACACGATTGAGTATTCTCGATGCGCTTTCGTGTGGCGAGAGTTGCGCCTGTGACTTGCTCAAGACGTTTGATTTTTCTCAGCCGTCGCTCTCGTATCATATGAAAATCTTGACTGATTCTGGCTTAGTGGTGGGGCGCAAGGATGGGCAGAAGGTGCACTATACCATTAACCAAGATGCGTATGATGAAATGCTCGCGTTTTTAGTGAGCGTTGGCAAAAATTCAAGTTGTTGCGAACAGTAGGGGAGAACTTTTGGATACACATCAGAATAGTAATTCTGTGGAGGAATCTGTTGGTGAAATTGTTCAGCAGAACGAAGCAGCTTCTCGGCCGAAAAAACTTCCTCTGTGGGCTCAGATAACGATAGCGGCAATTCTTCTTCTCAGTGTTTCGGGAATTTTTTTGTATAAAAATTCGACGCGAAATGGCAGTCGTTCTCCAAATACAAGTGAAATTGGTGTCAATATCACACGCACCTTTAACATCGACAATTTGTTGAAGCAAAACTTACCGACCATTGTTGATTTTGGGTCTGATACCTGCATTCCTTGTAAGGAAATGCAGCCCATTTTGACTGACTTGAATTCAAGTCTTCAGGGGCGCGCACTCGTAAAGTTTGTAGATGTTAATAAGAACTATGATGCCGCAAAAAACTTTCCCATTAATTTAATTCCAGCCCAATTCTTCTGGAATGCCGATGGAACCCCTTATGTCCCTAAGGCTGCGCAGAGCATTGGTTTTACTCTCTACAAAAACGCCCAAGGCGTTCACGTTTTGACTGCCCATGAAGGAACTCTCACCAAACAAGAAATTCTGGAGATACTCTCCGAAATGGGGATGAAGCAGTGATAAACGAACTCCTTGTTTGGTTCAAGGATATAATCGGTCACAACTTCTGGTTGGCCCCTGTCTTTGCGTTAATGGCCGGCGTCTTGACGGCGTTCACTCCTTGTAGCCTTTCATCGGTTCCCCTAATCGTCGCATACG
>CALLZE010000012.1 GCA_937858655.1 uncultured Coriobacteriales bacterium | reverse complement strand
TTCAGTTCGGGCTGCGCTTGCAATATGCTTCCCAAAGTGTTCGCGCCTTCATCGCCATAGTCAGCACTATCGCGAGCAGAGCCGCAACCCAATGAGTCCAAGACGATGACGAATGCGCGTTTATGTGTTGAAGTATTTCCCATGTGCATACCTGCTAGAAAATGTGAGCCCCAAGGCCGGCACCTTGAGGCTCAGGGGTAAGGGGTGTTGCATAAAGCAACAGTGATAATGTTACCATCACCGTCGCAAACTATCCGAATTTTTTACTTTTCAAAGCCCTTTTCCACACTGAGCTCCGCGTCCGTTAATTTTTCCGTACAGTCCATCCAGCGCTCTTCAAGTTGCGGAATTTCTTTTTTAAGGGAAGCATATTCGGTCATGGCCGCAGAAAACTTATCTTTCTCCTGATAAAAGTCGGGAGCAGCCATTATGACGAGAAGTTCATCATGGCGATTTTGCGCCACATCGAGACGCGCTTCAATTTTTGACAGTTCTTCCCTCAGTTTTTTTGTCTTTTGATACAGCACATTGCGCGCTTCCGCCTCTTGACGCTTCTGCTCCTTAGTTTTCTTTTGTTGATTGGAGGTATCTGCTTCTTGATCTTGCGAAGATTGCGCGCTTCGATTTTTACGTGGCACAGAACCTTCTTCTTCATTGGCAAGCGAAATATCTCGCGCCATAAGCTCTTTTTTGTACTGATAGTACTCATAATCACCATCAAACACCGTCAGTTTTCCATGCTCAACTTCAATGATTTTGGTGGCGACGTTTTCAATAAGTTGCCGGTCATGAGAAATGAGCACGAGCGTTCCCGTAAACGATTTGAGCGCATGCTCAAGAACCGCTACTGAAGCGATATCTAAGTGGTTTGTTGGTTCATCAAGACACAAAAAAGGAGCTGGCTTGCAGAGCATCTTGGCCAACGCCAGTCGCGCGCGCTCTCCACCCGAAAGCACTTTTACTTTTTTATCAACGTCGTCTCCATGAAAAAGGAAGGCGCCCAAAAGAGAACGAACCTCACCTTGTGTCCACCTATCAGCAACATCATCAAGTTCTTGAAATACCGTCGCGTTCAAGTTGAGCGCTTCGAGTTGATGCTGAGCAAAATATCCTGTGTACACTTTCGTACCAAGCGTTCGCTCACCGCCTTCAAATGAAAGCACCCCAGCAAGCATTTTGAGCAAGGTAGACTTACCTGCGCCGTTTGGCCCCACAAGCGCGATTTTTTCTCCACGATAGAGCGTGAGGTTCAAGTCATCATAGACTGGCTTATCGTCATACTTCTTTTGTATATGCGAAAGTTCGATAACTTTATCACCCGTGCGCTCCGGTTGAGCAAAATTAAAGTGTACTTCCTGCTGCTCTTCAGGTAACTCAACAAGTTCTTCTTTAATTTTTTCTATTTTGCGGATGCGTTCCTGCGCTGCTTTAGCCTTTGTGGCCTTATAGCGGAATCGGTCCACGAAAACTTGCATGTGTTCCATTTCCTTTATCTGCGCCGCGCGTTTCTCTTTAAGTTGCTCTATACGTAGAGCGCGTTCTTGCAAAAACTTACTATAATTTCCCGGATAGACAATGAGTTCTTTATTACTCAGCTCGCCCACACGATTGACAATACCATCCATAAAAGCACGGTCATGACTTACGATAACAATAGCGCCATCGTAACTTT
>CALLZE010000011.1 GCA_937858655.1 uncultured Coriobacteriales bacterium | reverse complement strand
CATGCCATTATCGTAATTTCGGTGTTTGTCTTTTTCGTTATGACGCTTGTGGCATGGCCTGAAGCTTCAGCCAAGGCAAGCCGATTGGCTCATTTTACCCTTGGGTTTAAGGGCGCGATTGTTGTTCTCTTCTCACTGTTGGCCTGCGGCTCGCTGGGCTTCGTGGATGATTACTCGAAGGTTGCTCATAAGCGCTCACTTGGTCTTACGCCCACAGCAAAGTTGATTGGGCAGACCGCCATTGCCATTATCACCATATTGCTCGCCGTTAATTGGGTGGGTATTTCTGCAGACATTCAGATTCCTGCCACATCAATTCACATTCCGCTCGATGCGGGGATGACAACCTTGATGCTGGGCTCCTTCGCTTTGAAACTGCCCTGGCTCTATATTGTTTTTGCTTCAATTATGCTTGTTGGCATGAGTAACGCGGTAAACCTTACCGACGGGCTTGATGGCCTTGCTGCGGGTACCGTAATGATTGTGATGATTGTCTTTGGTGCGATTGCCTACTCACAAAATAGCCTACCGCTCGCGCTCATCGCGTCATCAATTACCGGTGGTTGCATTGGCTTTTTGTGGTGGAATAGCCATCCTGCTGATATTTTTATGGGCGACACAGGCTCTTTGGCCTTGGGCGGAGCGCTTGGAGCGCTCGCGATGGTCACAAAGACCGAACTGCTCATTTTGATTTTGGGTGGAATTTTCGTTGCGGAGGCGCTTTCAGTTGCCATTCAAGTTTTGGTGTTCAAGCGCACAGGAAAACGTGTTTTCCGTATGGCTCCGATTCATCACCATTTCGAACAAAAGGGTTGGTCTGAGACAAAAGTGACCATCCGCTTCTGGATTATTACGGCCATTTTTGCTGGCCTCGGTTTTGCGATTTACTTTTTTCAGACAACACGATTGGGTGGTTAGGCTTGAGTGTTTCTCAGCAACATATTGGCTCTGTTTTGGTAGCTGGTCTTGGAAAATCGGGACTGGCTACTTGTCACTATCTTTTTGCTCACTCAGAATTGACCGCTTCTGTTACGGTTGTCGATTCTTCGGCTCAGCCTGCCCGCGCTGACGAACTTGCGGCACTGAGCGCAGGCGTTTCTTACACAAGCATGTTTGGTGTTGAAGAGGTGCCCCAGTCGGCGCGCTTTGACCTTGCGATTGTGAGTCCAGGGCTCATGCCTTCGTCTGCGCTTTATCGCAGTATTAAACGCGTTTCAGAGCGCGTTATTTCGGAGATTGAATTTGCCTTTGAGCAACATCCCCAAAACTGGATAGCTATTACGGGCACTAACGGAAAAACAACAACAACTTCGCTTGTGACCCATATCTTAAAAGAGGCCGGCCGCAACGCCGTAAGCGTAGGCAATATTGGTGCTCCCGCAATCGAAGCAGTGGGCGAGGCTTCAGGCGATACCATCTTTGTCGCTGAAGTGTCTTCATTTCAATTGCATGCGATTGATGCCTTTAGGCCACGTGTTGCTGCTGTGCTCAACATTACGCCAGACCACATTAATTGGCATGGGTCATTTGAGGCTTATGCCGAGGATAAGGCACGCGTTTTTGCGCGCAGTGGCGCGGGGGATACGATTTTGCTCAATGGCGATGATGCCGCGAGTGCTCCCTATATCAAGCGTGCGCAAGAAACCGAAGCTCAGACTTGGGTGATTTCTCTCGAGGACAATGAACTAGGCCGCTGGACGACACCCGACCGTTTGCATATTAAAGGTCCCCATAATGTCTCGAATGCTTTGTTTGCGGCTCATGCGGCGCGTGCGTTTGATGTTGATGACGCCCAAATTACCCATGCTCTTGAGACATTTGAGCCCGTTGAACATCGATTACAGTATGTCGACACGGTGGATGGCGTTTTGTGGTACAACGATTCAAAGGCAACGAACCCCGATGCGGTTTTTAAGGCCCTTTCGGCTTTTGAGACACAAGGAGTTATCTTGCTTGTAGGTGGACGTAATAAGGGCAATCGTTTTGCTGACCTTGCGCGC
>CALLZE010000010.1 GCA_937858655.1 uncultured Coriobacteriales bacterium | reverse complement strand
CTCTTCCGATCTAAGGGGAATGAAAAAGCGAGAACCCATGAAGGATCAAAGGTTCCATAAACAGGTTGTCCCCAAATACCCAGTGCGGCTTGAAATGGCCGAAAGCGTGGTTTGTTTTCCAACTCGACGGGGACTTTTGGATATTCCTCAGGAGCTATCTCAATTTGATCAACAACTACGCTCGAATCGTAGTTCTTTTCTAACATCTCGCTCAACTCGCCGAGATATTTTGTTGGAACATACCCTGAACAAACGAACGTGTAATCAGTTTCTCCCAATTTTGAGATGGTCTGAAGTTCTTCTATTCGATCAGAAATTTCATTTGAAATAAGACATAGTTTTTGGCGATGCAGTTCGGCAAACTGAGCTAGGTCATACTGAGCTTTATTCAGCAACTCAGGTAGTTCAGCAATGCGCTGATGCATCGCGGCAAGTGCTTCACTGAACGGCTGATCAGCAAATGTTTGGGGAAGTTTTATTTGATTCACACGCTTATCAGTGATGTAATCACGAATCTTTTGCGCCTTATCAAGCGGTGCCACAATGATAAGTGCCAGCATGTCTTCATTTAAGTTGCTTACTAACGTGGTTGCCTCGTTATCTGTGACTACAAGCAATTGATTGCGCAACTCACTGACAATCTCACGATAGCGGTTTTCAAGAATGAGCGCGGTGGAATAGAGCTTTTGCGAACCAATAAGATTTTTAATACTAGGCTCCAACTTATCCAAAAGGGGCTCATATTGAAGCAGCTCCGCTTGCTCTTCAGAAAGAATGGTAATTTCTTCTGCCCAATGCACAGCCATGGGCTCAATCTCAGCATAGTACTCCTTGGCTGAGTTGATGAGCTGGTCATTTGAAAGAGTTTTAAATTGGGGCGAATCGCACATATGGCGCAACATATCGGGAGACCCAAAGAGGTTCATCACTAGGGCTTGGCCACGCGAATCGAGCAACTTAAATTCATCGTACTGGGCAGAGAGTTGGCCTTCTAGTTGCATTTGTTCAATGGGGAGGGCGCCGTCTTGAATGCGCTCTGTTAAATCATCGATATGAACTTTTCCAAAACGATGAATATCTTGCAGCGCTTCCATAAAGTGCGTCTTTAGACCAATTATGTAGACCTTTGACATTTCGGTAAGCATGATAGCCTCCGCCACTAGCTGCTACAAATCTATATGAGTAACCTGCCCCACAATATAGGTGACCGCCGAATCGAAGTTTTCGTCAAGACGCGCACGCAAAGCTTTTGCTTCTTGCTGCCCTTTCTCCTGAATTGAGGCAATGGCAGAACGAGAAGCTTGCGCGATTTTTTGTTCTTCTCTTCGCGCTTCTTCACGTGCATTTTCTTCAATTTTTGAAACCATGGAAGGAATTTGATCTTGTGCAGCAACAACATACTGCCGCGCTGAAAGTCGTGCTTTTTCAATTTCAGCGTTGATGTGAGCTTCCGCTCCGATAATGTCGCTTAACACCGAAGAGTCCGGCACTCGTGCCGCGCCCTCTCCCCCTAATTGAGATGTGTTGCCCACTTTTACACCCCCGCGAATTCGCGAAACCTTGGACATATGGTAGATATACCCATCTCCTCACCTGATATTAGCACAATTTCCATTTTTTATTATTTACTAAGGCACCTTTAAGACTTTCTTACAAATTCATCGATTATTACATATACAAAGGGCGCATATATACGTGAAAAATCGTCCGAAAGAACGACGCGCAATCTCAATATTCCTGCGAAGATGTAATTTCCAATATGAAAGGAAGGTATTATGAACAACTCAATTCTCAAAAAAAGCGCAATAATTGGCGCATGTGTTCTGCTCTCTGGCTCCCTCCTTGTAGGCTGCGGCAACACTAAGCAAGACCAAGGTGCGCCACAAGCAAAGGGAAGCCAGAGTGCTCCCCCTAATGGCAAAAAGCCAAGCGGAACGCCTCCAAAGGGCAAGACTCCTCCTAAAGGCAAAAAGCCCACGGGAACTCCTCCTAAAGGAGCCCCTCAAGGCAACAAGTCGTCAAGCGGCTCGACTGGAAGCTCATCAAGCTCAAGCAACTAGCTTGCATCGCTAACCCTAGTAGATTGGTTCACAAACCAAAGCAGTGAACCAATCTATTTTTTTGTCGTGGATTGCTTATACGCGCCCACGAGAATGAATCTCGCGTCTGAATAATCATAGGCGCATGTCACAAAGGTGACGAGGTGATCAGCAGCGGTGACTTCAGAGCTGCTCTTAAATTGAGAACGCGTTTGTGCCCAACGAATATATTCTGAGGTCTCGATATTGCTTCCAACAGGAATCTTGTATGTACTTTCATCTCCGCCCGCAGTGAATCCTGCAACAATATTTATGACGTACTCTTTATCAGGAGTAGATAGCCTCATTATCGGGTGCTGCTTATAATACTTTGGTTTTCGATAGTTATCGAGAGCCCCAAACATAGTGCCAACCCTCATGTTGTGACCGTAGATAACCGAACTTTTGTCAGAAAAATCTGCTGCGTTTCTTGAGTCCAAAAAGATACAACCGGCACTACCTGTCTCTTTATTAAAAAGATGTTTCAAATAGAAGCGGTTATTATTCCCCTGAACAACGGGGTAATCGATTTTTCCGCCGGCCCCATTTATCCAGCCGACGGTATCTGAATTTATGCGTAGCAGCTCCTCAAAGTTCACTGCGCCTCTGTCTGCCGAAGCATTATTGCGATTTCCTGAAGTCACAGAGTGACGCAGCGTTTCGTATGATTTCTCAGATTTTTGATAACCTGACATCAAGATGAAGACCGCGATGGCAGACACAACACACCCAATCAGGGCGCAGCAAAACACTACTTTTAGGACGCTGCTTTTCATCGTTCGTTTTTAGACAAACGTATGAACGCATAACTCGTTGTCGCAATCACTCCACATCCAAGCAGAGAAAGCAAAGCAATAATCAGCGCCAACGAATCCCCTGTGCGAGGAGACGAACTGCCTTCAGCATCCGAAGACTTGCTGGGAGATTTCTGAGCTGAGGCGACCTTCGTATTTATAAACTGAATGTCATTGCCGCTTTCAGCAACCGTTCCTTGCCCATTTTTCGCTTCGGACTTGTAGCCCTGCGTCTTTTCTTCGACGACTGAATAGGCCACCCCAACCGGAACATCTTTGATGATAATTGACTGCCCGCTCTTGAGGCTAACGGTGCCACCATCAGAAACGATGCCAGTCTTATCTCCGTTGTATTCAAAAGTGCCCGTCGCGTCGAGGCTCACAACAAACTTAAATGATTTTGTCTTATCCGCATTGGCGCCCTTCACCGTTTTGCTCAAGGTGAGATTTGCGAGCTTACGAGTATTAGTGAAGTGAACACTTGAGCCCGAAAGCCCAACGGTCCCTGTTGCGTCCTGGGATGCTGATATGTAGTGTGCTGACGGCTCCTCGATAATTGAGTAGCTTGTGCCTACAGGGATATCCTTAATGGTGACTGTTTGACCACCTTTGAGACTGATGGTGCCTCCATCGGCAATTGCGCCCGTCTTATCACCTTCGTATGCAAAAGAGCCTGCTTCGCCAAGGTTTACAATAAAGTTAAAATCAGTATCCGTTTCAGCACCCTTGCCCGTGACCGTTTTGCTCAGGGTAAGGTCGGCGACTTTATGAGTGTTAGTGAAAAGAACCTTTGAACCGGAGAAGCCAACCGTTCCCGTTGCGTCCTGTGATGAGGTCAGATAGTGGGTCGAAGGTTGCTCAACGAAACCGTATTCAGTACCTACGGGCACATCTTTGATTGTTACCGTCTGGCCACCTTTGAGGCTGATGGTGTCGCCATCAGAAACGATGCCAGTCTTGTCGCCATCATATTCGAAAGTACCGGTCGCATCGAGGCTCACAAGAAAATCGAACGAGGTATCAGTCTCGGCGCCCTTACCTGTTACCGCTTTGGATGCTTGAGTTCCGCTTTTTCTTCTTTTCTCGAAAGATCAATGACCTGGTGAATGCTATAGTTTCGCTTTCCCCAGTAAGTGACGAGGCATGAGAATCCTTTGTCTTTGGAGACAATATACACTTCAATATCAGCATTTTTGTTTTCTGCCATAAGATAGCCAAGGCACGTAGCAAGTTGAAAATCGAGCGCATTTTTTGTGCCCGACTCCACCGCAACAAAATCGACCTTTGCGGGAGAAGCAACAATTTTTCTATGAAGGCTGATGGGGATATTATTGCTGTTCGTGCTATAGAAGATTTTGACGTGGTCTTCTGCCGACAGCGTATTGATGTGATCAATACCATGAGAACGCACATTCTCGAAATCAACGAGATAGTGCCTCATATGTATCCCCCAAATAGTGGTAGGGGCGGTGGGATTCGAACCCACACTTGACGGATTTTAAGTCCGTTGTCTCTGCCGTTGGACTACGCCCCCGAGACAAAGCGGCATCGAGCCGCCCGAAAAACGCAAAAGTGCTTCTACTAGAATAAATCAGCACTCAAAATTATGCCATAGAGAATGTCATAATCGCTAATAGTTAGCTCAGAAAGTCCTGTTATGCGCAAAATTTCAGCAATGATGAGCACGCCTGCCAATATAACGTCTGCACGCTTTGGCTCAAGCCCCACGATACTTTTGCGCTCTTCAATAGTCAGCCCTGCGAGACGCTTAACCATCTCATCTAACTCGGCTGCTGACACACGCTGGCCCTGCACGAGTTGCGGATCATACTCATCCATTGCATCGCGTATCGTAACGAGCGTGGTCGCCGTACCAGCCATTGCGACTAGCTCGCAAGGAGACACAGGCAACATATCAAAAAAAGGTGTGAACATATCAGCGATGAAATTTCGTGTGGCAGTGATTTCTTCAATGGTGGCAAGCGGTTCATGCAAAAACATATCCGTCAAACGGCGGGAGCCGATATTGAGTGAACGCATTATTAACGCGCTTTCATCACGACCATCTGGTGAGAAAATACATTCGGTTGAGCCGCCGCCAGGGTCAATGACTAAGAGGTCATGCGCGTTTCTTTGATACGTCGCACCCCTAAATGATAGAAGCGCCTCTCGGTCTCCCGAAATGATATGCACCTGAAGCCCTCGAGCAAGCAGTCCCATCAAAAACTCATCAGAATTTTGAGCATCGCGCGCGGCTGACGTGGCAACGCACACGACTTTTTCAGGATGGTACTCCTCTATGGCTATTGCGAACCGTTCCCACGCAGCAAATGCCGTCTGCATACCCTCGTCACTCAATTTACCGGTGCGGCTCAAGTCTTTTCCGACATGAGTCAGGCAAATATCTCGATGCAGCTCAGAGATGGTGCCCCACTCGTCAACATCAGCGATAAGCACACGCATCGTCACCGTACCAATATCAACTGCTGCTATTCGCTGCATCTATGCCCCCTCATGAATATGTTGCAATGCGAATGCCGCAGCACCGCACACAGTCGTACTCGCGTCTGAGCACGAGCAGCCAATCGTATCATCAAGCCCAAAATCATGGAGCACTTCACGACCGATGCAATCATTGAGCCCCAGAAGCGCGTACGCCACGTGAATATGCAGGCACTTAACGCCAAGCGTTGTCCGCTGTCCGGCGATGCCAACTTCCGCGCACACGTCGTCTTCTTGCCCGCAGCGCTGACACTCTTCGAGACGTGCCGCCCTTAAGGCCACCTCAAGCTCTTGTTGGTTATGCGCCGCGAGCTCATCAACTTGCAGACGTTGCGCCCAAGACGCAATTGCGCCACGCGACTCAAGGGCGCTCACTGCCGCACTCAAATGTGGACAGGTGAGATATCCAAAATTCGGAAAACGCGCGCCATCTTCAAGAAGCGAAGGCGATACGATAACCGTTGGGTAGCCATGAGCGCACCGTGCCCCAACACGCCATGGATTGCGGGGGCTGCGCTGCAATTGAGCTTGTACGACGCATGCGTCGTAACTGTTATTTTGTTCCGAAGAGAGCATCGAGAAAAGGAGTCCAACTGCCAAACGGCTTGGCGGTATCTTGTAACTTTTGAATTTCTTGCTCACGCGTATTGGTCGGCTCTTTTAGCGGCTTACCACCCTGCAAAACGACCACAGCGTGCTCACCTTTTTGAACCAAACCTAGCTCGCTTCTCGCGTAATCTTGAATGCCTTCTGAGGTTTCAAGAGATTGGATATCTACACGGAGCTGAGAGTTATATTTTCTAATTGCGACAAGTTGCTCGCGCAAAACACGCTCTTGGCGCGCCTCGCGATACCAAATTTTAAGTGGACGATAGTACATCACCCACGTACCAACAAGAATTACAACAACCGCAAGCGGAATCAATACGCGCTTGCGCGCAAAAAAGGGCTTAATTGCCGCAGCCGTAGACGCACTAGACGCCGTACGCGTACGCTTTTGGGGAGTATGGGTCTCTTTTTTGGGAGTTTCAGACATAAGTTCCACTCAGTCGGTTAACGGCGCGAGCGCGCTAATCATTTTTTGGAATAAGCATTAACTGGACACCATCATCGACGCGACGCACCGTCACTTCATCGCGCGCAATGCGATGCGCTGCTGTACGCAGATTTCCATACAGACGATTAATGCCTATGGGCTCGGTCGTAATAAATACCGCGCGGTCGCCACCAGCCCTAAAGTACCGCACAAGACGCGTAGCTGCTCCGCGCGGCACGGGATAAGGCACATGGATGGTGCGCGCCTCAAGTTCCCATACACCATCAAGACGAAGGTCGCGATAATTAGGGGTTTTTTCAATGACAATAAGCACGGCACGTTTCATCTCTGAAATCTTATCGTGATTGGTGTCAATATGAAATTCGGTGGTGACGTGAAAACCCTCAAGAGCACAGGCACGTGAGAGGTAAGCCCAGTCAAGCGAGCCATCATCGGGCAGCACAACCAAAATCTTTGACGAAATTAACGGCGCCAGTTCGTTTACTTGAGCAAGAAGACCCACACCACGGCGCGCAGGAAATGAAACAAGCGCACTATCGAAGCGTGCATCCTGATCCAAAGCCTCAGTGAACCCCTCAACTACGCTCAGTTTATCGGAACCCGCATGTTCCTGAACGCCGCGGAGGTCTCGCACAAAAAGGGGCGAAGGCTCAAGTGCCGTGACCGTTGCCCCGCGCGTAATGAGCGCCCGCGTTAAATGCCCGGGGCCCGCATCAACCTCAAGGATTGACGCCTCGGGGGCAATGTAGCGCATGAGCCCCGTTAGGAGCTCACGCGACAAGACATCTTTTCCAAATCCTACCCCTTCATGCATGGCGGCACGTTCTCGACGCGCCAAGAGCGACTCGAGTGTTGCGCCAAACCGTGCATCAGGAGTAAGAAATTTCATATAAATCCTCTCACTTTTCAACGAGAAAAAGTTCTCGTAAAGGTGCTACTTCGAGATATTGTAAAACGCGTCCATGCCAGGATACACAGATGACTCGCCAAGTTCTTCTTCGATGCGAATTAACTGATTGTACTTTGCGACGCGATCACTGCGGGCTGGAGCGCCTGTCTTGATCTGTCCAGCGTTTGTCGCAACGGCCAAGTCGGCAATGGTGGTATCCTCGGTCTCGCCTGAACGGTGAGAAATAATACAGGTATATCCCGCATGCTTAGCAGTCTCAATAGCCTCGAGCGTCTCCGTCAATGAGCCAATCTGGTTAACCTTGACCAAAATTGCGTTCGCTACGCCAAGACTGATACCCTTTTTAAGACGCTCGGTATTCGTTACAAAAAGGTCATCGCCCACGAGCTGGACCTTGTCACCCAAGCGGTCGGTCAACTTCTTCCAGCCATCCCAATCCTCTTCGGCCATACCGTCTTCAATAGAGATGATAGGATAACGCTCGCAAAGGCCAGCCCAGAACTCAACCATTTCCTCAGCGGTTAGTTCGCGACCTTCTCCCTTGAGCATATAGACCTTACGCTCTTCGTCATAAATTTCTGTAGTTGCAGGGTCGAGAGCAAAACGAATGTCTTCGCCCAGCTTGTATCCCGCTTTTTCAACTGCCTCTACGATAACCTGAAGAGCCGCCTCATTTGACTCGAGGTCGGGAGCAAAACCACCCTCATCGCCTACTGCCGTTGAGAGACCGCGCGCTTTCAGAACACCCTTAAGAGTGTGATAAATCTCAGCACACCAACGAAGTCCCTCGGCGAATGAAGGAGCCCCGACAGGCATAATCATAAATTCCTGCAGGTCGACGTTATTGTCGGCATGTGCGCCACCGTTCATGATGTTCATCATAGGCACAGGTAGCGTGCAAGCATTTACACCACCGAGATAGCTATAAAGCGTCAACTCCGTTGACATAGCAGCAGCCTTAGCTGCTGCAAGCGATGCGCCCAACACGGCATTTGCGCCAAATCTTGCTTTGTTGGGAGTGCCATCAGCGGCAATCATGATTGAGTCAACAAGACGTTGGTCCGACGCGTCGATGCCAATAAGTTCATCAGCAAGAGGTCCATTGACGTTCTCAACAGCAGTCAAAACTCCCTTACCTAAATAACGGTCTTGGTCGCCATCGCGTAGCTCAACTGCCTCAAAAGCTCCAGTAGATGCGCCTGAAGGTACCGCTGCGCGCCCCATACAGCCGTCATCAAGGGTAACTTCAACTTCCAAAGTGGGGTTTCCACGAGAATCAAGAATCTCTCGGGCATACACATCGATAATGTCGCTCATTTAAGCCTCTCCTTTGTTGGTTTCATTGTCTGCAAGAGCCCGTTTCGCTCTTTGCCAAAAGTGCTCCTGCTCACTAGCAGTGTAGCTATCTATTACACGACCCTCTTGGGCCGCGAAAGCCTCCATAACCTGCCAACGCTCTACAAACTTACGACAGGTTGACCTCAACGCAGTTTCGCCGTCAACGCCATACTTGCGTCCGAGATTTACTACAGTAAATAGTATATCGCCAAGTTCATCAGTAGCGGCAGCCGTCTTAGGCTGCGTTTCTAAAAATTCGGCGGTCTCCTCATCTAATTTTGCGAGCACACCTTGCGTGTCATCCCAATCAAAACCAGCCGCTACGGCCTTCTTTGATATATCACTCGCAAGCTTGAGTGCTGGCAATCCGAAGGCCTGTCCTTCAAATAATCCCCCGCTATGTTCATCCTCAGAAATTTCAGCTTTTTCCTGACGCTTAATCTTTGCCCATAAATGCAGCGTTTCTTCAGCATTCTCGACATGCTCTTCGCCAAACACATGAGGATGACGCCGCACAATCTTTGTATGCACGCCCTCAATCACATCTGCGATATCAAACTCTTGGCCTTCACAGGCAATCTGAGCTTGCAGCACAACCTGCAAAAGCACATCACCGAGTTCTTCTTTTAACCCAGCGCTATCGCGTGTCTCAATGGCATCGACCGCTTCATAGGCCTCTTCTATCATGTTAGGCGCAATGGATGCATGAGTCTGCTTGGCATCCCATGGGCACCCACCGGGCGCACGGAGCTGCGCGATGAGCTCACAGAACTCAGCAAAAGTGGCGCCCACATCGCGGGCGCCATCTTGAAGATATTCATAGTGTTGAGGAGTATGTTGCTTTTCTGAATCCATCTTAATTGCTCGTAGAGGACGAACCTGACTGCTGTGTCGTTGAGCCACCAGATGTTGTAGAAGTCGTTTTGGCTTTTGCGTTAGCCTCTTTAATCTTTTCGTCATAAATGACGATTTTCGCTTTTTTGCGCAAATCAGATACGAGCGTTTGATACGCCTCAGAACGCTTATTTGAGAGGAGCGTTTGAATTACCGTCTCTTTGGCGTCTTCAAAACTCTGTTGACCAGCCTTACGAGTATCGGTGACCTTGATGATGTGCCAACCATAAGCGCTCTTTACAAGACCAGACATCTCGCCCTTATCAAGTTTATCGACTGCCTTTTGAAACTCGGTCACATAGGCTTGAGTGGGCCAACCGAGGTCGCCGCCGCTCTTTGCACTTGCGGTGTCAGTCGAGTATTTCTTTGCCATCTTCGCAAAGTCGGCCCCATCTTGGAGTTCCTTCAAGACTTTCTTTGCAGTAGCCTCATCTTTGCTCGCAAACAAAATATGCGAAGAACGCTTCGCTGCTGAAACCTTATAGCTTGTCTTGTTCTTATTGTAATAAGCCTGAGCTTCTTTTGTGCTCACTGATGAGGAAGGAACCAATTTTTCAAGTAACTTAGTGCTTAAAAGTTGCCATTTTACCTGCTCGCGCAAGGTGCTCAGCGTATAGCCAGCAGTCTTGAGGGCATCTTCAAATTGCTTTTCATCGCTATAGCCAGCTTTGAGGCTTTCGATGTTTTTTTCGATTTCAGAGTCAGATACAGAGATGTGTTTCGCATCTGCTTCTTTTGAAAGAAGTTGTTGAGCGATAAGTTCATCGAGCAAGGTTGAGCGAATAGTGCCTTCATCCATGCCACCAGAGTTTTTATCAAAAAGTGAAGGACTTTGAAGTTTAAGTTTTGCAACTTCAGCATCGAGCGTCTTCTCGGTGATAGGTTCTCCATCGACCGTCGCAGCATCATTCTTTGTGTTGTTGCAGCCGCTCACAAGTCCAAGCATTAAAACAGCAATAACCATAATCATTGCCCCAAGAGCAATGCGTTTCGCCGTAAGATTAAACATTCATTCTCCTTAATGCGCTCTGTGCGCAAAATATCAAGGTCCCCACCCTTTTACTTACTATCAAACAATATAGCACCCACGAGCGTACGAGCGGCATTTACCACAGACTCTCCATAAGGAACTTTCCATCTAAACATACGACGTCCATCATCATAAAGGGCGCCTATGCTGCGCATTTGCGCGAGAACATTTTCATCAGGCTTTGGCATCTTAACCTGGATAAACGCACCCGAAATCGAGATTCCCTCCGCATGGATATCAGCGCACATTACCTTTATGCGCGTCATCATGAAGAGATTTTGTACCTGAATGGGCGCAGCCCCATGCATCGCTTCCACTTGGCCAAAGAGTTTATCAATGCCTGCCTGCGTGGCGAGGCCAGCGATGCGACGATACAGCGTAATGCGCTCAAAGACATCCTCAATATACTCATCAGGAATGAACGCAGGGTCAGGCAGGTCGATGTGAATATCGGGGAAGCTGACGCTCTCTTCACCACGCGCAGCGGCAACCGCTTCAGAAATCATGCTCGCGAAAAGGTCGAAACCGATTGAGCTCAATTGCCCCGACTGCTCAGCTCCCAAAAGCGAACCAGCACCGCGAATCTCAAGGTCACGCATCGCGATGCGGATACCACTTCCAAGCTCGTCATTTTCTGCAATGGCCATCAAACGCTCCAGCGCAGTTGGCGTCATATCAATGCCGCGCGGGTAAAGAAAATACGCATAGGCATGTATGTGGCTTCGTCCGACACGGCCTTTCAGTTGGTAGAGTTGCGCAAGGCCGAGCATGTGAGCATTTTCGATAATAAGCGTGTTTGAGTGAGGATTATCAATACCCGACTCAACAATTGTTGTCGCAAGCAACACATCAATTTCGTTCGCCGCGAATGCTTCCATGACCTCTTCAAGCTCGTGCTCTGACATCTGCCCATGCGCAACACCAATGCGTGCCTCAGGGGCCGCTTTTTGTACACGCGCATAAGCATCATCAATGGTCTTGACGCGATTCGATACGTAATATACTTGGCCATGACGTTCAAGTTCTGTGCGAATCGCATGCGCCACAATTTCATCATCGTACTCGGAAACGCTCACCTTCACAGGAAAACGATTTGCCGGCGGCGTGTCGATGACGCTCATGTCACGCACACCTGAAAGTGACATTTGTAACGTACGTGGAATAGGCGTCGCGCTCATAGCGAGGACGTCGATGTTCTCACGCATATTCTTAAGCTTCTCTTTGTGTTCAACACCAAAGCGCTGCTCTTCATCAACAATAAGCAAACCGAGGTCGCGTGGTGAAATGTCTTTCGAGAGCAGACGATGCGTTCCGACAAGCACCTTGACCCTGCCCTCCGCAAAACCCTCGACCGCTTTTTTCTGCTGCGCGGCAGTGCGGAAACGCGAAAGAACCTCAACATCAATATCGAAGGGAGCAAACCGTTCGGAAAAAGTTGTGAAGTGCTGTTGAGCGAGGATTGTTGTCGGGCACAACACCATAACTTGCTTGCCGTCTTGAACAGCTTTAAAGGCCGCTCGAATCGCAACTTCAGTCTTACCATAGCCAACATCTCCGCACACAAGACGGTCCATCGGCTTTTCAGACTCCATATCTGCTTTTACGTCCGCGATTGCTTCTTTTTGGTCGGGCGTCTCTTCATAGGGGAACAAGTCTTCCATCTCATGTTGCCACACCGTATCAGGGCTGAAAGCATACCCCTTAATTTGCGAGCGGCGCGCATAGAGATTGACGAGGTCAAAGGCAAGTTTCTTGGCTGCCTTGCGCGCTTTATCCATCGCGCGACCCCACGCTTTGCCGCCCAGTCGTGTGACCTTTGGCGCAGAGCCATCAGGGCCGACATATTTAGTTACGCGGTCAATCTGGTCTATAGGGGTATAGAGCGCATCGCCATCAGCATACTCGAGATGGAGATAGTCACGCTCAACACCATCGACTTCTCGTCGAGTGATATCTTTGAGAAGAGCGATACCGTATGTTGAGTGAACAACGTAATCGCCGGGTTTAAAGGGAAATGTGAGTTTTGTCACGTCAACGTCTTGGCGCTTCGTCACTTTCTTAATTGAACGAGGAAACGCGTCTGTCTGCGAAATGACCGCCAATCGAGCATCGGGCACAATAAAACCAGTGACAATATCTTGGTCGGTCAGTTTAACGCAACCTTTTTTGTCGCCAACCGGTACCGCTTCTACAGCAAAAAGCTGCTCAACGCGCTCACGAATACGGCGGTTGGGCAGAGAAATGATGACGCTATAGCCTGATTCGAGATACGTTTTCATAGCGCCGACAAGACGTACATCACTGCCCGCAACATCGGGACGGCGTGACAATATAGAATAATCCGCTCGTGAAGCGTTTAACGTTGACATCCAAGTCATACGACCACATGAACCGAAATCAAGTTCGGCTGGCCCGAGAAAGAGACCTTGCAGAGGTTGGGTGACTCCTAAAACATTTTTAAAGCCAGCCTTAATCGCCTGGCTGTTATATTCTTCAAAAGCACGCATTGAGGCATCAAAAAGTATGCGTGGCTCAACAGCCTCAACGCAGGCATCCTTGTGCAAATAGTGCGCGGGCGAACCAACGCGCTCAACAAGCAACGACAGGTAACTTGCCAACTCATTAAACGCGATGCCCTGTTCGAGAAGGTCGCGATGATATGCAACTTCTTGGTCAAGAAAAGCCGGCTTCTCAAGCGCGTCAAGACCACGCTTTGCCACATCCGGTGTAAGCATGACTTCTCGTATAGGATAAATTGTTGCGCTTTCAAGTGAACCGAGTGTCTGCCCTGAAGCTGGTGCAAGACGCTTTATCGCCTCAATCTCATCACCAAAAAAGTCGATACGAACACTTTGTGAACCGAGCGGTGGATGAATGTCGAGGATATCTCCCCTCACGGCAAAAGTGCCCTCTTCAAACACACGCTCTCCGCGTACGTAACCCATGAGCGTTAAACGCTCGATACATGAATCAAGTCCAATCTCATCGCCAACCTTTAGTAAAAGGGGCTCAAAGAATTCGGGATGGTCCAAAGGCACAGCACGCATAAATGCCTTTACTGAGCCAACGATAACTCCTGGTTGATTCGTCGCCATCATATGAAGACCACGCACGCGCTGCGAAATTTGCGCGAGCTGGGGCGCTTTGTCCTCCCATGGCATGTCACTTCGCTCAGGATAAAGAGCAACTTGTTCCGCGCCGAGATAGCCCAAAAGGGCATTGCGCATCGAATCTGCTTGGTCCTGACTTTCGGTGATGACGAGAATGGTGCGAGGCCGAACGCGATATTGCGTGGCGATAAAGGCCGCCCTCAAAATTATGGGGGTAGCGAGTGAAGCATCGTTTCCGGCCTTGAGCGTATGCTCAACCTCTTCAAAAGCAGGCAAGGCACTCAATGCCGCAACAATGGTATTAACTAATGACGTATTACGGTTCATAACTACCTTATAGTAGCAAAACTTCGCACGTAAACCTAACGGCGAACTTATGCTTTAATGAAACTACACAGAAAGGTTTAATAATGTCTGCATCAAGAGTACCAAGGCCCGTAAGCCGTATAACCCAAAAGGACAAAAAGCGCGCGCAGCTCATTGCGCAGCGTTTTGCCATTGAGATCCCCGGCGAGCCCGTGCCGGCACTCCATTTTTCAACCCCCTACCAATGCGTCGCCTCTATCGCACTTTCAGCGCAAACAACTGACACCAATGTGAACAAGGTCACGCCTCTGCTCTTCGAGACCTATCCAACCCCGGTCGACCTCGCGCAGGCTTCGCAAATCGATGTTGAAGAAATCATTCACTCTCTCGGTTTTTATCACAATAAGGCAAAAAACCTTATCGCAATGGCACAAAAGGTACAGTCTGATTTTGGAGGAGAAATTCCTCGCACAATGGACGAGCTGATCACATTACCGGGAGTTGCGCGCAAAACTGCCAATCTCGTGCTTTCCGAAAGTTTTGGCATTGTTGCGGGAATTGCCGTCGATACGCACGTCTTTCGCATCGCTCATCGCTTGAACCTCTCCCGAGCAAAAACACCGCCACAAACCGAAGGCGATTTGTGCGCGGTGTTTCCTCAAAACCAATGGCGCATGATAAATTTTTGGATGATCAACTTAGGGCGGACCATCTGCGACGCGAAAAAACCACAGTGCGCAACGTGCTTTCTCGCCGACCTATGCCCTAAAAAAGGCGTTTAGTCGATTACCACTCTAAAAAGTGAGACCCTCAAGACGTTCAAAGAGTACATCTTTGCGACGGAGAAACTCCCAAGGATTAAAAATTGTATCCAACTGCTCAGCAGTGAGGGTGCAGCGATCATCTTCCTCAAGAAGCTCACGGTAGGTTTTGCCGCTCTGCGCCTTCTGAATATCGTCCCAAACCTTCATAGCATTGTCTTGAACGATAGCGTAAGCCTCTTCACGCAACATGCCCGTATCAACTAAGGCAAGTAGAGCACGTGACGAGTAAATGAGGCCCCTTGTGCGGTTTAAATTTGCGAGCATATTCTCAGGGTAAAGTGTCATCCCGTCCAATATCCACTCAAGCTTGCGCATGAGATAGTCGAGCGCAATAGTTGAGTCTGCCATCGTCACACGCTCTGCAGACGAATGAGAGATATCGCGCTCATGCCACAGGGCAACGTTGTCAAAACCAACTTGGGCATTTGCCTTCACAACACGCGCTAAACCACATACGCGCTCGGCGGTAATAGGGTTTCGTTTATGAGGCATCGCGCTCGATCCCTTTTGGCCCTTTTTAAAGGGCTCTTCCGCTTCAAGCGTATCTGACTTCTGAAGAGCGCGAATCTCAGTCGCAATCTCTTCCGCCGATGCTGCAATAGTTGCCATTGTCGCCATAAAAAAGGCATGACGATCGCGAGCGATAACCTGCGTCGAAAGGGGGTCAGGCGTAAGCCCCAATTTCTCGCATACATAGGTTTCAACCGCGGGATCAATATTGCTGTACGAACCAACCGCGCCAGAAATGGCGCCTGTGGCGATCTGAGTGCGACAAAATTCAAGACGATCGAGAGCGCGTTTCATCGCGTGAGTCCAGCGACCAAATTTCATGCCCATCGTCATCGGCTCAGCGTGGATACCGTGTGTGCGGCCAACGCAGAGCATGTCACGCGTTTCAAAAGCGCGGCGCTTACAAATTTCACCGACACGCTTCACGTCATCAATCAAAATATCAATAGCTTGTGTCATCTGAAAGCAAAGAGCGGTATCGCCAAGGTCAGAGCTCGTCATACCATAATGAACCCACTTGCTTGGCTCTCCGATGTGCTCGGCCATGTTGGTCAAAAACGCGATAACATCATGGTTGAGCGTTGCTTCAAGCTCGTCAATACGCTCTACTTCAAACTGAGCTTTTGCGCGAATTTCAGCGGCTTCATCACGAGTAATATCGGCGTCATCAAGCTCCGCCTGCGCCTCGCACGCGAGAACCTCAATTTCCTTCCAGATATTAAACTTATTCTCCATTTCCCAAATGCTCGCCATTTCAGGATATGAATAACGTGGAATCATGCTGGTACCTCTCTAGCGAAGGGGATTGACAGTTTCATACACGATGCCGACCGCAGGGCCAACATGCGTACCAATAACGGGACCAAGGGCGATAAGGTCAACCTTGTGGCCAAGCGCCGGCTCGATATACTCGCGCTGGAACATTTCGGCGAGCGCCTTGTCACAAATATAATGAAGGCAAACATTTTTGAATCCACCCGCCGCCTCAGCATCAGCGAGCATCTTATCGCGCATTGTTGCAAGTGCCTTTGGATACGTGCGCACTTTAGCGTAAGTTGAGGTGACCGCATTTTCTACCGTAAGAATTGGCACAAGCTTAATAAGCGTACCGAGAAGTGCGCTCGCACGTCCGATGCGGCCGCCGCGCTTCAGATATTCAAGTGTTTGTGGAGCAAAAATGAAACGTGAACGAGCCATTGTGTCGCGGGCTGCCTTTTCGCACTCCTCAAGGGTTGCTCCAGCAGCGGCTGCGCGAGCGCCCGCAAGAACCGCATAACCCTCCTGCATCGAGTTTGTCTCACTATCGACAACAGTGATGCGCGCTTCAGGATGTTCCTTGCGAATCATATCAGCTACCATATTTGCCGCCTCAACAGTGCCACTCATCTCACTTGAGAGGAAAACGGCGAGGACATCATCGCCACGTTCAATAATGCGCATGAACGATTCTTTTATTGTCTCAGGAGATGGGAGCGCTGATTTTGGCAGAACTTCCATATCTTCAAGCCGATGATAAAAGGCTTGAAAGTCCATTTCGCTCTCCAGCTCGTGGCGATCACCGTCGTAGATATAGAGTGAAACGACATCAATATGCAGTTCGTCTATCAAAGCACTCGGAATGTAGGTAGTGGAATCCGTAACAACTGATACGGCCATAATCATCTCCTCAAAGAAGTTAGATTTTTAGTATATCGTACCTCTGTAAAGGCTCGCGATATTTTGCCTAGGTGGGTTCTTCAACACCAATAGACTCAAGATTTTTGAGCTCTTGAAGGCGATTCTGCGTTTTCACAATTTGCTTGCGCTCATACATATCAAGATCCGCTTTATGCATTAAGACCTCATACGCTTCGCCATCTTGAGGGTAACGCGCGGTACCAATGCTGGCAGTTATGACAATGTTTTCTTCGGAGTCGCGCGTGCGTAAACCAATGCTCAATTGCTCGTGAATGCTTGCGACGATCTTGTCTACGCTTGGCTCATCTTGACCGACTGCAAAGCAAAGGGCAAACTCATCGCCGCCAACGCGACCCGCAAAACCATAGAGACCAACTGATTTTTTCAGCACTTCGCCAAAGAAACGAATGACTCGATCGCCGAACGAATGCCCATACCTTGTATTAAATTCCTTAAACTCATCAATATCCACAAAGCATATGTATAACTGTCGATCGGGCAACTCGCCGCTATCAACTTTCTGCATCATATCGACCGTTGTTTCTTCAAATGCTTTACGCGTCAACACTTGAGAAACCGTATCAGTACGAACTTGCTCTGTGAGTTTCAATTCCTCTTTTTTAATCGCGTCTACGTCAGCAAACATTCCAATTGCGCCGTAGCACTCATTAATCTGATTATAAAGGGCGACGCTTTTTCCACGAATCCACGTATATTCGCCGTTGATTCTACGCAGTCTAAACACAGCGGAAGTGTCGACACAGCGACTGAAAATATCATCACAGAACTTTTCATACTCCGCGATATCGTCTGGATGAACATATTTCGTTTTTCTCATAGTTTGTGAAGCGCGAGTTAAGTCGGGGTCATAGCCAAAATGCTTAATAAAGAGGTCCGAAATCACCAGACTATCGGTATTGGCATCCCACTCAAAAACCATATAGTCATTGCCTTCAATGACGATGCGATAGCGCGCCTCACTCGCTCGCAACTCTACTTCGCGTTCACTAAGGTCGGCCATCAAGTCATTAAGGGCGCGCGCCACCATACCAATTTCATCATCGCGATCATAAACGATGCGCGCTTTTCGGTCGCCACCCGCTACTTTATATATTGCGGGAAGGAACCTCGCATCAATAGGCCCTACCGCCTTTTCAAGAATTCGCTGAGCAGCCCAGTAAGCAATGAGCACACACATACAAGCCGCTATGCATAAAATGATAAGTGTTCGGTAGATGGGAAAACGCATAATATTGCGATCAGCGAATGAAATTATGGGCCACTTTGCTATGCTCGTTCTCTGCACAACACAATCATACTTTTTTCCATTTATACGCAATATGAAGCGAACAACCTTGCTTGAATCGTCATCCAACTTCTTTATCTCATCAGTTATTGTCTGACCCGATGTCGTCGCCAAAACCGCTGGCGTCAATAATTTTGAGCCGTCGGCTACCAACTCTCCGCTTTGATCGAAAATTGCAACCGAAGCATTCTCATCACTTGAGTTTGAGCTTGTCTTTTTCAAATGTTCAACATTATAGAAGCATACGAGGCGCCCAAGCGTTTCGCCTTTTTGGACAATAGGAACGGCAACCATAACGACATCGTGATTCCATGGCCATCCCACAAGGGTGCCCGCTAGTTGCTGATTAGAAATATATGGTTTTGCGCCGACACTACCATAATCCATATAATCTTTTGAGAAAGTGCGCCCAACAAACTGTGTAAAAGAAGAAGCGCGCACGACATCATATTTATCAATTATCATGCAGGCATCAAGTTCTGTAATGCCCGCAACTTGTTGCTTCAAAAGAGCGTTTGTCTGCTGGACCTCTTGAGAAAAAGCACCCGAATCATCAAAGGTGTTTGGGGTTAGTAATGAATAAAAACTGCGATTCTTTGAGAATTTGACAGCCGAATCAACATTATTAGAAAAAAAGGTTTCGACGCCACTCGTCGCATGCTTTGATGCCGATAAGAGTTGGTTATAACTCGTTTCGTTGTTCAGTTTTAGAAGCTGGGGGACAGCTAAAATGCCCATAATGAGAAGAGGCCCAATGGCAAACGTCATAAGATGCCTTCGCAGTTTATCGCGGAGCACGCGTCTCACCACCACTCGGCAAATCGTCCTGTTTTTTACTATCGGCCAACTCTTTGGCTAAAGCAAAAGTAAGGGGTCTCGAATAGTAATTTCCCTGCCCATACTCAAATCCCAACAGGCTGAGTGCTTCACCTTGCTGCTCATTGACGATACCCTTTGCGGCCGCGTTTACTCCACAAGCCTTTGAAATAGATACCATGCCATCAAGGATTTTTTTGCTATCTTGACCCAATTTGAGCACGTCACAATAAAGCTGGCTCACTTTGAGGCTGTCTAAGGGCAGCTGCGTGAGATAACGCGTCGAGTCCATCCACCATCCAAAATTATCCAAATATATGTTGATGCCTTTAGCCCTCAATCGCTCCAGTGGTTCTTGAACCTGTTGATAAATGACGAAAATATTCTTATCAGACAACTCGAGTGCAACCGTATGCGGCTTAAGACCATAGTGGGAAAAACGTTCTTCGGTGTAGTCAGCATAATCCTCGGCGAGGAGTTCCGATGAGGATACATTGTATGAAATTGGACATCGAGGAGAACCCAAATCACGCGCGTCAGAAAAGACTTGGTCGATAACCCATCGCCCTATTTCAACAATATAGCCTTCCTCAACGGCGATAGGAATAAAGTCATCCGGTAGAACAATTCCAAGCTCAGGGTGACGCCAGCGAAGTAATGCCTCAAAACCAACAACTTCTTGCGTCTCCAAATTATATTCTGGTTGATAGACCATACAAAGTTCTTCACGTTTGAGGGCTCCTGGCAAATCTCGGCGAAGTTTATTCGCGGTTTGCTGTGACTCATTTAAATCAAAATCATAAAACGCAACAGACTTTGAAAGAGTGTTTCGCGCGACCTTAAGCGCATATTCTGCACAATTAATCAGCGCATCACCAGACTTAGCACTTTCATCATTTCTGAAATAGATTTTTGCTCCAGCTTTTGACGCAATGCGAACAGTAAATCCACGAAAATCAAATGACTCGTTAACAGCCGCCTGAACGCGCAGCATATAATCGCGGCACTCTTTCCTTGCGTAGAAACCTTTTGCAAAAATGAGGTACACGTCATTTCCGCAGTAAGCAATCTCACAGGAACGACTTTTTAAGTTTGATACTTTTTCTGCAATGGTTTGCCGCATCATTAAGAGCGATTTTTCACCAAATATCTTTCGATACGAATCAAGACTTTCAATATGTATCGTGCCGACAATCGCCAACTCATCAGGCTTCATTTTTGGATAAAACTCATTTATGTCTCGGACGAGACTACTGCGACTCTTAATACCGGGAATTTCTGGGAACAAGTGGTTTTCATCGCGTAGACGCTCGCTCTCTTTGCGCTCCTCAAAAAATGCCGTGAACAAGAACGCTATGAAGCCTGATAAAAGCGCAACCACCAACATAGCAAACGTCACCCACAGATAGAGGGGACTCATAATTTGGTACGTTGCCTGATTTAGGTCACTTTGTTCAAGTGCCATCAAAACGTACCAGCCTTTATGCTGCTTTAAAGGGGCATACACTGTTTCATAGGAAATACCATCAAATGAAAGTTGCTCGCTACCGGTGTAGCCTTTTGATATATCGCTGCGAAAATTTTTATACTCTTTGCTTTTGGAAGCATTTTTCACATCTGCGAAAAATGCATTCGTACGCTTACGCTCATCGTTGCCTACAAGGATTTTCCCCGTGTCACTAAACACGATTACCTTGTTCACGCGGTCAAGGAGCTCCATATGGGACGTATTAAAATATTCAGCCGTATATTGAGCAGCAAAAAGAACCGCTTCAATGCGATTATTTCGACGAACGGGTTGCGCAAACACAATAATGTCTTCACCTGAACCTAGACGGTCATACAGGCTTGACGATACAACAAACTGCCCCGCTTTTGCCTTCTTAAACCACTCTCTATCCGAAACATTGGCAGTGCCGTTATCCGATGAATTGGCAACTCCATCAAGAGTCGCAATACCCGCACGCACAAAACCCCTACGCTCAGCAAAACGACTGAGTTCTTCGAGTTGGGCAGAAAGAGAGTAAGACCCATCGGCAATAATCGGGCGAGAAGCCATGGATTTCAGGGCCGCTTGTTGTTCATGTGAATTAGAATCGAAAGAATTTGCGAGAATTTTGACGTTGGCAGACAGATTGGACACGGTTTCGTCCTGATAGGTTTTTTGAACCCGATGGATAAAGCCAAATCCAATAAGCGAAGTTATGAGCGCGCCACACAAACCAGCACCAATCACGCGAATGGTGAGTTTGCGCTTTTCAAGTCTGACAAGCATATAGATTTTCTCTCCTACACTCTTGTGTTAATGATAGCAGACTCACGAATCAAATAAGCGCAAAGTGTACACAGTTGTTACAACTGCCCACGAGTAAGAAATCAGACGATAGACTAATACACCATTCAATCACTTTTTGTTTTGGAGGAGCCATGGCTCACGTACGTTCACTCTTTTTTGAAGGTGCCGCCTCAGAGTCTGAGGGTAAAGCACTCGAAGCGGTTAAACTTGGCCGCCCCAGCAGCATGATTTGGAACATCACCAATCGCTGCAATCTTCTCTGCAATCATTGCTATATGGCCGCTGATGGCCACGTGCTCCCCGACCAACTTTCTGATGAGGAGTGTATGAACCTCGTTGAGCGCATGAAAGAAGCACATGTGCCCGTTGTCTTTTTAAGCGGTGGCGAGCCTATGATGCGACCAAATTTCTGGGAGATCCTCGAAGCGGTGCATGAAGCTGGCGTACGTCCAACGGTTTCAACAAATTGCACGTTTATCACTGAAGAAAACGCAAAGCGTCTCAAAGAGAACGGCGTTCGCTGGATTGCTACATCAATGTATGGCCCAGAAGAGTTCCACGACAATATGGTGGGCGTTCCTGGCACACACAAAAAGGTCGTCGACGCCATCAAGACGCTTCGTCGCAACGATGTCGGTGTTGTTCTCAAAACCGCACTCACGAGCGAAACATACGAATTTATCTACGACATCATTCAAATGTGTAAAGACCTCGATTGCGGCATGATCTACATCTGCGACCTTATTACTTCAGGCCGCTCAGAAGGCGAAGAGGATTTGCGCGTCACCAATGACCAGTGGCGTGAACTGTGCGACTTTGTTGTACAGGATATGCTCGACCCCGAGTGCACTCTCGATTACGACTTGGGAGCAATTCCTTCAGCGATTCCCTACATTGCTGAACAACTCATCGCCAAGGGAGCCAATGTTACCAAGGGTCTCGATCGTCTCCAGATTATGTCAGCCTGCCCCGTAGGCAAAGGTCATATGACCGTCAACTCAGAGGGCGGCGTTATGGCATGCCAATTCGCTCAGGATTGGACTGTCGGCAATATCCGCGAGATTTCATTTGCTGAAGCGACAAAGCGCCTCTTCGAGATTGACCACGCAGAGTCAAAGGGTCAATGCGCTCCTGACAAGTGCGATTATTCGCGCATCTGCCGCGGCTGTCGCGTAAAAGCTTGGCAGCGTACTGGAGACGCAATGGAGGAAGATATCACCTGCATCTTGCATCCTCAAGAGCGCGTCATTCCTGCCGACATCAAAGAGAAGTTTTCTATCAACACTGCTCCTTGCCAAGGCAACTGCGGCTGCTAATTTAGTTTTTATCGTTGATTTTAAAGTAGTTGACGGCTTGATCAGATACTGGTTGGGCCGTCAATTTTTGTGTCGGCGCGCTCGTTGAAGACGAATCCGAGGGAAGGTCGAGAAAAGTTGCGAAAGAATCTTCCTCAGGGCTAGTAGGTTCATGAGGAGAGTTCTTTTGCCCGCGATGTTTTACAAGAAAAACTATCACGATGGCAAGAGCAATAAGCCCGAGTAAAATGGGAACCCAGATCATCCACTCGTTTTTAAGATACGCAACAGCTTTCTCCCAAAATGATTGAGTCGCCTCATTATCCCTGCTCGCCTCGTACGCGCTCAGTAACTCATCTTCCCCGTCATTGTCTGATGATGAGTCGGCATCAACAGCAGACGTCCCTGCCGTTGCACTATCCGCAACGAGAGTGGCGCTATCTGTTTCGTCTGAATCGTCCGATGAAGCGCTATCGTCTGAGCCATCCGAGGAGGAGTTGTTTGATTCACTCCCTGCCGCGGCTTCGGCACGAGAAACCAACGTTACCCTTTTCGAAATGGTAGAAACCGAACTCGCCAACCCAGCCCTATCAAACGCCTGCAAGGTGATGTCATACGTACCAGGTTCCACATCCGCAAAAACCGTGTTTGAGGCGCTGACATTATGCTGGGTTATCCCCGCAAAACCATCACCGCGGCGAGCAATGATAACGCAATAATAATCAATCCCTGAGGCGGCATCCGAAACGGGGCTCCACGACACCACCAAATTACGCTTAGTTGCATCGCTAACAGCAGTAGCAGTTTTTACGCCGAGAAAAACGGGAGACGGAGGAGCCGTGCGATCAACTTTGAGCGTGAAACTCGCTTCTTCTGACTCATTTCCAAAAAGGTCTGTGACGCCAAGAGTGACTTTCCCTTGCCCCTCATCCAAAATTTTGAGCGGGACTGATGAATAGCGCGTCTGAGCAACATCCGTTGTCGTCAAACTACCCGACAGAGTCTTCAATCTAATCGTCGAAGTCGGTGCCTCGGAGGCAATTGATGCTGTAAGCCCCACATCAATGCCTTCAGTAATCCATGCCCCTTGCGCTACTTTTGTGGAAACCTCTGGGTCATCGAACGCATACGTAATGACGGGCTTGTCGAGACCAACCATCACTTGGCTCTGACGAGGTAATGAAATATTGCCGGCATAATCACGTGCAACGTAGGTAAAATCGTAGGTGCCAGCGGACAATGTCGATACGCTGCCGCTTGTGCTAGCGACAGTCTCAGCAAGGACGGTTGAGCTCGTCGCAACCGAAGTGACCGTTACGTCGTAGCTTTCAACACCTGACAAGAAATCTTTCGATGGGCCAAAATTGTAAGAAAATCCATCACTTTGCGGTTTTGAATACACTACATCGCCCGGCATTGTGGGGGCTTTAAAGTCGAGCCACACCTCGGCAGTTTGCAGAGGCTCGATTGAGCCAGTGCTACTCGATTGAAAATACAGCGTTGTTTTTCCTTCAGTGCTCACGCGAAGCGGTTGCGAATACGGGAGAAAATTTCCTCCGCCAAAATGGTACTGTGTTGCGCTTGCCCACGAAGGAGCCTGAAGTGTTACGGTCACCGGCTGGGAAAGCCATGATGAGAATGTGCCCGCGCTGATTGTAGCGGACGTCACGTCACTTTCGAGTTGAGTGCCTTGCGCAGCTCGCGCGACAGTGGGCGCGCCCAAAACCACAAGCGCCGCAACGAAGACGCACAAAAAGCGGACAATATTTCTGACGGATTTCTGCATGATTCTATTCTATAAATTAAAAAAGCGGCCGAAGAGTCTTCAGCCGCTTTGTCATCAATTAGTTGCTCATACCTCACAAGGCATGCATGACTATTTCGGAGAGCCAGACCTCGCCTTTTTGCGATCTTTCTCATTGAGAAGGCGCTTACGCAAGCGAATGCTCTTGGGCGTAATCTCAACAAGCTCGTCATCCTCGATATACTCAAGAGCTTCTTCGAGAGTAAAGGTCACAGGAGGAGCAAGAATTACTCCCTTGTCCGAAGCGGACGTACGCATGTTAGTTAACTGCTTTGCTTTTGCGGTGTTAACAACCATGTCGCCCGCTTTTGAGTTCTCGCCAACAATCATTCCCTCATAGCACACATCGCCAGGCTTAACAAAAAGCGTACCGCGCTGCTGAAGTGCGTCAAGCGCATATGCCACAGCCTTGTCGGTCGACATAGCAATGAGCGAACCATTTTGGCGTCCGCCCAAGTCGCCACGATGAGGGCCATACTCAGAAAAGTGATGGAAGAGCGTTGCCTCACCACGCGTTGCGTTAAGAATGCGTGTGCGCAACCCCATAACGCCACGTGAAGGAATCTTAAACTCAAGATGCACTTGGTCGTCGCGCTGAACCATATCGCTCATCTCGCCGCCATTAGCACCAAAAATCTCAATAACCTTACCGGCTGACTCGCTTGGAACGTCAACAACCGCAAGTTCGATAGGCTCAAGTTTCTTGCCGTGTTCATCGGTCTTGATGATAACGCGAGGACGACCAACCTGGAATTCATAGCCTTCGCGGCGCATGGTCTCCATCAGAACTGAAATTTGGAGCACACCACGACCCGCTACTTCCATGCCAAGCTTATTTTCAGACTCAACAATGCGCATCGCAATGTTTGACTCCGCTTCGCGCTCAAGGCGCTCTTTGATTTGACGGCCACCAACAATGTCGCCCTCTTGACCAACAAGTGGGCTTGTCGAAGGCTCAAAAACAACCGCCAGCGTTGGCTCCTCAACCGAAATGGGGTCAAGCTGGATAGGATTTTCAACCGTGGTGTACATATCACCAATATCAGTATCCGCAATACCAACAACCGCTACAATATCTCCCGCGTGAGCCTCAGTCGTTTCTTGACGACCAAGGGCCTCAAACGTATAGAGATTCTTGACACTTGCGTTGTAGCGAGAGCCATCGTTCTTAATAACAAGCACCTTATCGCCATCATGAATGGTGCCCGAGAAGAGACGGCCAACACCAATGCGGCCCACATAACTTGAGTAATCAACTTGGCAAACTTGCAAAGCAAGAGGACCATTAACGTCAACATCTGGTGCAGGGATGTACTCGATGATTGCATCAAGGAGCGGAGACATATCCATATTGCCATCGTCTGGCTCAACGCGCGCATAACCATTAACAGCACTTGCATAAATTGTAGGGAAATCAAGCTGCGCGTCGTTCGCGCCAAGTTCTAGCATAAGCTCAAATACTTCGTCCAGAACCTCTTCAGGACGTGCGCCAGGCCGGTCAATCTTATTGATAACAACCATTGGCTTGAGGTTATTCTCAAGTGCCTT
>CALLZE010000009.1 GCA_937858655.1 uncultured Coriobacteriales bacterium | reverse complement strand
GCTCCCTAAGTTTTACTTTGATTGGAAAAAATATAAGAAGAGTGTGGATAAAGATACCACTCCTTTTACGCCTGCGGTCAGCCTCATTTTGGGCCTGAACGAAGCGGTAAAAATGATTCGTGAAGAGGGCATCGAAAACACAATCGCGCGTCACTCAAAACTGGCTGAGGCAACACGAAAGGGCTGCGAGGCACTTGGTCTTGAGTTGTTTGCTCCCGCTGATGGACGTGGTAGCGCGGTTACTCCCGTTTGGGTGCCAGAAGGCATTGATGGCAAAGAGATCGTCAGTGTTCTTAAGAAGCGTTACGGCGTGACGATTGCCGGTGGACAGGACCACCTTGTGGGCAAAATTATCCGCATCGGCCATCTTGGCTATTTTGGCGAGTTCGATATCATCACCACGCTTTCAGCGCTCGAAATGACGCTTGCGGGTCTTGGGTACGAGTTTGAGCGTGGCGCGGGAATCAAGGCTGCTGAAGCAGTCTTTATGGGCGAGTAAAAAGATCGTGACTTTACTAGTGAAAGGCAGGAAACTCATGCGAGTTTTGGTAGCAGAAAAGATTGCGCAGCGCGGTATCGAGTTGTTGCAAGAACAGTATGACGTCGATGTGAAACTCGACCTGACGCCCGAGACGCTTGTTGAGCAAATCGGCGCCTATGACGCGCTCATCGTGCGTTCAGCCACCCAAGCAACACGCGAGGTTATTGAGGCTGGCGTCAACCTAAAGATTATCGGACGTGCTGGTGTCGGCGTCGACAACGTTGACGTGGCCGCAGCGACCGAGCGCGGCATTATCGTCTGCAACGCTCCGACTTCAAATATCGTTTCTGCCGCAGAGCAGACTATGGCTCTCATGCTTGCCTGTGCGCGCAAGACGCCTCAAGCAAGTGCGTCAATGAAGCAAGGCAAATGGGAGCGCTCAAAGTTCACGGGTACTGAGCTTTTTGAGAAAACGCTTGCCGTTTTTGGCCTCGGCCGTATTGGCTCTCTCGTTGCCGAGCGTGCTCGCGCGTTTGGTATGCGCGTAATTGGCTATGACCCCTACGCCTCAGAAGCTCGTGCTAATGAGATGGGCGTCGAGTTGATGAGCGACATCGACGAAATCGTTAAACAAGCCGATGTCATCACCGTGCATCTCCCTAAGACCAAAGAGACGATTGGCATGT
>CALLZE010000008.1 GCA_937858655.1 uncultured Coriobacteriales bacterium | reverse complement strand
TTCGTCACCACTTCGCTTCGTGAGGCTGTCCCTATCTTCGATCGTCGTCTGCGAGGTTTTGCCACTCCTGATGCTGTTTTAACGGGGGTTGAAACGCGATCGTCCTCACCAGTGCGCATTGTGCGCGATGAGACACTGCAATCTAATGTGCGAGGAGTTTATCCTTGTGGCGAGGGTGCGGGTTACGCAGGTGGCATTATGTCAGCTGCGGTTGATGGACTGCGTTGCGCCGATGCGGTTCTCGAGCGTTATCAGCAGGAGCAATGTTAGCCTGAGTGTGTTAAGCGTTCTTTTTGGTCAACTTAGTAAAAGTATTCTTTACAGCCACAATTACAAGACCTGCCGCAGTTCCAAAGATTGCTGAAAGCAATGCGTCAACAAGCCAGAGTAAAAAGCCGCCATTAATGCCGTGAGTAATGTGGTGAACAAGCTCCATGGGAGCGCTCAACCCTACCTCTGCAGAGTTTGCGAGCAGGAGGTGTCCACCCACCCAAAGCATCGCAGCGGTACCCACACTCGAGAGCCCGCGAAACACAAACGGCATGATTTTAACAAGGCCACTGCCAAGTTTCTGTAGGGGCAGATTCTTGCGAAGTGCTCCACGTTTGGCTAGCGAGATACCCACATCATCAAGCTTAATCAGCAGTGCAACTGCTCCATATACCAAGCCTGTCATCATCAGTCCAACAATCACGAGCATGGCAAGCCGCATCCACCAAATATCATTATCAAGATTGCTCATGGATATCAGCATAATCTCAATCGAGAGCACAAAATCGGTTGTCACCGCACTGCGTACAATTGCAGCTTCATCTTGAGGCTGCCTTGTTAATGCTTCCTCGGTAGCCTCTCCCAGCGACTTTGCGCGTTTTTTCTTGAAGTAATGAATGAGTTTTTCGGCACCCTCAAAAACAAGATAGCCGCCACCCAAAATAAGTGCCCAAGGAAATACCCACGGCGCCCAGAGCGAGAGAAGCATGATTGCAACGATGACGATTGCTTTGTTGACTAGTGATCCACGCGCGATACGCCATACGATGGGCAGCTCACGTGCGGGGCTTATGCCCTGCAAATACTGGGGTGTTACCGCCGTGTCATCGACTAATACTGCTGCCGTTTTTGAGGCTGCTTTACCCGCTCCAGCCACAATATCATCTGTTGCTGATGCAGCAGCCTTTGCGAGAACAGAAATATCATCGACGCTCGCTGCCGTAGCCTTTGCCAGCACTGCAATATCGTCAAGTAGCGCAAAAAATGAAGCAGCCATAAATCTCCCTTGTTGCGAATCATAAATTGAGAAGGCAAAATATCTTGAACTCTCAATTCCATAAAAAATATGATTCTTGTTTCCAAAAATGTTGTTCAACTCAT
>CALLZE010000007.1 GCA_937858655.1 uncultured Coriobacteriales bacterium | reverse complement strand
CGAAATCGCTCAAAGCCTTTTCATCCCCCCCACGACTGCAAAAACCCATGTATCGCGCATCATCAGCAAACTCGATGCAAAGAATCGCACCCAACTCGTAATTATTGCTTATGAAAACGGACTTGTAGCGTAAATCTCATAGCGACTTCAGCAACGCAAAGCACGAACTAAGCAGGGCAAACTCCCACCTTCATATCTCAACACAACAAAAGCCGACTCAACTGAGCCGGCTTTTGCCAAGAGAAGGGGTCGGTATCAACAAGTGAGTCTATTCAGCCCTGAGCGCGTCAATTGGGTTGAGACGTGCTGCTTTATGTGCTGGATAATACCCAAATAGTATGCCAATAGCTACGCATACTCCCGTTGCCAGCATGACTGATAGCATCGTTGGGTTCGCGCTGATACCCATAAAATGGCCAGCAATAGCTGCGATGGCCCAACCAACCAATATGCCCACGATACCGCCAAGAATAGTGAGCACCACTGATTCGGCCAAGAACTGAAGCGTGATTGCACTTTCTTCTGCGCCTATAGCTTTACGCAGACCGATTTCGCGGCGGCGTTCGGATACCGAGGTAAGCATCATGTTCATAATGCCAATACCGCCTACAATCAACGAAATACCAGCGATTGCCGCAAGCAGATCGATAAGAGTGCCTGTCACGTCACTCACTGTATCAATCAAGTCCGCCATTGCAGAGATCGAAAAATCCGCCTCGTCCGCATCGGCGATGTTGTGCTTTGTCAGCAATCTTCCCGTAATATCAGCCTTGGCCATATCAGACTGATTGGTGTCTTTAATAATCGCAACAATTGAATTAAGCGTTGAAGCTCCTGTCATATATTGCTGCGCTGTTGTAATTGGCACAAACACTTTATCGTTACTCGAAGAGAACGACGAATCTTTAGAAGCAAGCACTCCCGACACGGTAAAAATCATGGAGCCAATGCGCACTTGAGTGCCAACGGCATTTTGCGCGTTGCCCTCGCCATACAAGTCTTCTGCAATGTCGAAACCAAGAACCACTACCTTTGTCTTTGCCTCATCATCTTGAACTCCAAAAAGACTGCCATATTTTATGTTGAGATTATTTGCAGAAAAATATGCCGGAGTAGTTCCTGTAATCTGACCACTCGCATCATTATCGCCATACGCAAGTTCGTAGTTCGAAGTACTCACGACGGGCAAGACTTTCTTTACGTAGGGGCTCGTGCTCACAACTTTCAAGTCATCGTTTGTCAGAGTTGATTGTCCCGACCATATCGTTTTTCCCGACGAGTCAGTTGGCGTCTGGTATGAAATGCTCATCTGGTCAGCGCCACTCGAAGCAATGGAGTCGGTAATCGAACTGGTAGCACCGTTGCCAATAGCCAACATAGCAATCACCGAAGCAATACCAACAACGATACCCAAAATAGTAAGCGCACTACGAGCTTTATTAGAAAAAAGAGATGAAAAAGTCTCAGCGAACAAATCCTTAAAACCCATTAGCGCACCTCGCTTAATAATCCATCCTGAATACGAATAACGCGTTTTGCCTTATTTGCAATCTCAGGTTCATGTGTAATCAAAACAATCGTGCGGCCTTCGTTATTGAGTTGCTGAAAAAGCGACAAAATACGTTCGCTCGTCTGCGTATCAAGGTTGCCAGTTGGCTCATCAGCCAAAATCAGATGAGGTTCATTAACCAGTGAGCGAGCAATAGCCACCCTCTGCATTTGACCACCAGAAAGTTGGTTTGCCTTATGCGTCCACAGCTCTTCATCAACCTCAGCTTTACGCAGTGCTTCTTGTCCACGCCTTACTCGTTCGGCCTTTGGCACTTGCGAATACATCATGGGCATCATGACGTTGTGAAGCACATTCATTCGCGTCTGGAGATAAAATGACTGAAACACAAAGCCTATGTGCTCACGGCGCAAACGCGCAAGCTCAACGCTGCTCAGCTGGGCGGTATCATAGCCAGCGATTTCACAAAGGCCGCCCGTAGGTACATCGAGACAACCCAAAATGTTCATAAGAGTCGACTTGCCCGAACCCGAAGGGCCGATAATGGCGACAAAATCACCTTCATTAACCGTAAGCGACATCCCTTTGAGGGCTTGCGTTTCTGCATATTGTGAGTCATACGTCTTTTGAAGATCTTTAACGAGTATGACGGGGGTGTTGGCCATCTGATGCGTCGATTCAAACGCATCAGATGATAATTGAGTAGGAGATGTAACCATTAGTTGCCTCCTGGCGTGCTGCCACTTGGCATACCTCCGCTAGGGCCGCCACTTGGCATACCTCCGCTAGGCATGTTTGTACTGCTTTTGCTACCTCTCTGACCGCTCATCATCGAACCTAAAACGCTCGAAGTATCTCCAGATGAATCGATGGTTATTGCTTGAGTAACAATTTTTTGCCCAGCCGTGAGACCAGATTTAATGATGGTCTGAGAAGAGCCACGCGTTCCCGTTGTAACCTTTACCTGAGCTGGCTCGGTCGCCCCAGATTTCATAATGAGAACGTACTTGTTTGAACCTGAACCTTTAACTGCTGCGTTCGACACAAGAAGCACGTTATCAGTCTTAGACGTCGTAATATCAACACTTGAAGTCATACCGCTCTTTACCGCTGACGTTGGGTCGTCAAGAAGCACCCAGACCGAATAGCTAACGACACTTGAAGATACGGTACCCGTTGATGAAATCTCATCAACGGAGCCCTTGAAGGTTTTCCCAGAGATTGCATCGAGCGAAACAGATACATCCTGACCCTCTTCAATTGAGTTGATATCTGACTCATTTACAGAAACTTTAACGCCTAAGGTGCTGTTTTTAGCAATGGTCATCGCAGCCGAGCTTGAGCTTGACGAACTCGTGCTTGATCCTGAACTTGATGCAGAACTCAGTGAGCTTGACGAACTTGACCCACTAGAACTTGATGTGCTACCTGATGATGAACTTTGGGAAGTTACACTATCTCCCTTAGAAACTGACACTGTCCATACGGTGCCATCACACGGTGCCTTTACCTTGAGGTCTGAACGGGCATCAAGAGCATCACTATAATCACTTTGCGCGCTTGAAAGCTGAGAGTTTGCTGCACTCACGCCAAGTTCAGCCGCCGTAACCGCCTGTTTGGCGGATTTAACTGAGCCACCACTTGCGGTTCCTTTTTTGGCCGCCGACAACTGGGATTCTGCTGACGTTAAACTCGACTTTGCTTGAGCGACCTGCTGTTTAGCAGAAAGCACTGAAGAGTAGGCCTGTTTTATCTGTGATTCGACATCGGTACTTGTGAGCGTAAAAAGTGTATCTCCCTTTGACACTTTGTCACCTTCTTCAACATACACTTTCTTTACTTTCCCACTAGCCGATGGGGTGACATCTACTTCATCACGAACGGCAACATTTCCTGTTGCTGAAACCGTACTCGTAAGCGATCCCTTTTTCACAGTCTCATACTGATAAACAGTTTTATTCTCTGACTTTTGGGTTACTTTTTTGTAGATGAAAAATCCACCCACCAAAGCAACCACGACAACGCCGGCGATAACTGCTCCGACTAATGCCTTGCTCTTCTTTGTACGGATACTTTTTTTCTTGTTCATGAAATACTCCTTTAGCATGCTGACAGTGAAAGTATCCTCGTTTGGAAATTGGAGCGCGTCATACTAAAGGAGTATTTTGTTTGGGAATTTTATGAAGATGCAGCGTCCAGAGCGCTTAAAACAAAAATCGGGCACCCCGCATGAGGCGCCCGAATCGCTCGAACTTATTTGATATCTAGTTACTCAACATCATCATGCAGGTGTCCGTCATTAAATCTCACCTGATAATGCGTACCATCGCAGAAAGGAATATCGCGTGATTTCCCGCAGCGACAGAGCGTCACACGATTGCGAATGTCAAGTTGCTCACCCTGCTCATCAAAAATTGGGATGCCGCCTCGGACCCAGATAGCAGAACTTGCCTTACCATACGGATCTTCGATGAGGGCAATCGAAGGCTCATACTCGATTTCGAACGCACTATGAGAAGCGTCTTCAACCATGGTGAGACGACCTGAAGGACAAAGTTCGGCTTCACTTATTGCAATCTTACGTGCATCTGGATCAGCGGAGTCCTCGGTCAAATTCCACACGCCGCCTGCGCGATCGCAAAAACGGGCCCCGATGCACAATCGAGGAGCATCAAGGAGCGTGATACCATCTCCCTGAAAATCTTCGGCTTCATCGATATAACGTGAATGCGGAGCAAGCCTCTTGCCCTCAAATCCTGCCGCAACATGCGCCCCATCACAGAAAGGTTTATTCTTTGACTCACCGCACCGACACAGCGCATAAGTTTCTTGCAAGGGATAGCGATACGTCTCTTTAAAAGCGACAGAATCACCATTTTCAACCACAATTTTTACGCGCAACAAAGGTACACTTCCATGAACCATATACGGTCCGTTTGGAATAACATTGATCCGCATTTCTTCTGAAAGAGCCATGATATTCCTTCCTCGCATAAGTGCACGTCACTGACACCACACTCTTAATACCTGCACATTCTATCACTCGTGCTTAAGCAAATCTTTCAGAGTGTAGGAATTCACATATCCATTAATAGCTTTGTCGAGCCCTTCCCAAAATCCAATAACGGGGCAGTCACCCGAACGAGGGCAAACATTTGGCTTATTCTCGAGACAACTCACAGGCGCCAAGCTATCTTCAATTGAGCGGAGGATATCACCAACGTTATATTCGCTAGGTTCGTGAGCTAAGCGATAACCGCCTTTTGGACCGCGAGCACTCAGCAAAAGACCCTGCCGTGCAAGAGGGCTCACAATTTGCTCTAAGTATTTAACCGAAATATTTTGTCGCTTCGAAACTTCTTTAAGCGTTACATAATCATAAGGATCGTTTTGCGCAAGATCGAGCATCAACCTTAATGCATAGCGTCCTTTTGTCGAAATCTTCATGTGCGTCCCCTACTCTTGAAGTAAATCATCCAACTTTATGATCATGTCATTATGAGCAACCCGAGCAATGATGCGCACTCCGGTCAATCTTTCAATTTGATGAGCATTATCCTCGTGGAGAAAGTTGCTGCTATCATAGTCGTTCATTATGACACCGGCAACATCAAGGCCCCGCCTTTTTGCATATTCTATGGTCAAAAAACATGAATTGATTGAACCGAGACCTGAACCCGATACAACGATAAGCGGGAGCGCGAGTGATGTCATGACGTCTTCAAGCATTAGGGGTGGCTCATCACGGAGCGGGCAGATTATTCCCCCGCAGCCCTCAACAATGAGCATCTCGTGCTCATTTTGATGCCGCGAAAAATCTCGCATGATTTTTTCGAGCGAAACCTCATCCTTGCCTTCTAGCCGCGCAGCTAGGTGCGGAGCCACAGGTGTTGAATATATATGGGAAACGAGTGTCTCAGGCTCAACCTCAAGCCCCGCGACTTGGCACACGTAGGCAGCATCTCCGGGAACAAGCGTGCCATTTTCAAAAACCGCGTCACTGAGCGCCGGCTTGAAATATCCCGCATCAATGCCTTTCTCGCGGAAAGCCTTCACCAAAAGCGCTGAAATATAGGTCTTCCCAACCTCTGTATTTGTGGCGGTAATAAAATAACTTTGGTTTCGCACGCTCGCCTCACCTCATTTGGGCATCTAACAAACTGTCGAACTAAAGCCAAGTCTCTCGATGAGCGCCTCATCGTCGCGAACCGATATGCCCTTCGTTGTAAGCATATCGCCCGTTATGGCCGCGTTAGCTCCTGCCTTAATCGCCCGCTCGCCCTGGTCACCCAAAAGCTCACGACCACCCGCCAAGCGCAACGTTGTTTTTGGCAGAATCAAACGAAAAAGCGCCACGGTTTGAGCAACTTCTCTATTCGATAGGATTTTATTATTCTCAAAGGGGGTATGCGCAATAGGATTGAGCACATTAAGCGGAATCGAGTCCACCTCTAAATCTCGAAGCGTAAGCGCCATATCAACGCGGTCTTCAACGGTCTCGCCCAAACCAATAATCCCGCCACTACAGATTTCAAATCCCACTTCGCGCGCGAGGGCAATTGTCTTGAGTTTGTCGTCATAGCTATGCGTTGTGCAGACATGCGGAAAGAACCTTCGAGAAGTTTCGAGGTTATTGTGATAGCGTCGTACGCCCGAAGCATAAAGCTTCTCAAATTGTGCCTTTGTGAGCAGGCCGAGCGATGCACAAAGAAATATGTCAGACACATCAGCAATGTGCGCGTACGTGTCACAGAGAGCATCGATTTCTTCGTCGGTCAGAGCACGCCCCGACGTTACAACTGAATAGCGACGAACGCCCTGTTCGGTTTTTAACAGCGCATCATTAACGATGTCCTGGCTTTTTAGCAACGGGTACTCTTCTATGTGTGCTTGATAGTGATGCGACTGGGCGCAATATTTGCAATCTTCACTACAAGCGCCACTTTTGCCGTTAATAATTGTGCAGAAATCAAAATCACTGCCGCAC
>CALLZE010000006.1 GCA_937858655.1 uncultured Coriobacteriales bacterium | reverse complement strand
CCAAGATTGGTCGAGAGCTTTGCAACAAGTTCGGCATCCAAATAGTTGCTCACTGCTTGGACGATTGCATTTGCTCGCTGCGCAGGATTGCCCGACTTAAAAATGCCGGATCCAACAAAGACGCCTTCAGCGCCGAGTTGCATCATGAGAGCCGCGTCTGCAGGAGTTGCAATTCCGCCGGCAGCAAAGTTTACAACGGGAAGTGTGCCATGATGGTGAACATAGCGAACCAAATCGACAGGAGCCTGGAGTTCTTTGGCAACCGTGTAAAGCTCATCCTCGCGCATCGCCTGAATGCAGGCCATTTCCTTGTTAATCATACGCATGTGACGTACCGCCTGAATCACATCGCCCGTTCCTGGCTCGCCTTTCGTACGAATCATCGTAGCGCCCTCAGAAATGCGGCGAAGAGCCTCTCCTAGGTTTTTGGCGCCGCACACAAACGGAACGTCAAAAGCGAGCTTATCAATATGGTGAGTGTCGTCTGCGGGAGAAAGAACTTCAGACTCATCAATGTAGTCAATCTCAAGCGCCTGAAGTATTTGCGCCTCTGCAAAATGACCTATACGGCACTTCGCCATAACAGGAATACTTACTGCCTTTTGAATCCCTTGAATCATCGCGGGATCGCTCATGCGAGACACTCCTCCAGCGGCACGAATATCGGCCGGGATGCGCTCAAGAGCCATAGCCGCGCAGGCACCTGCCTCCTCCGCAATTTTTGCTTGCTCGGGAGTTGTTACGTCCATGATGACGCCACCTTTAAGCATTTGCGCCAACTCACGGTTAAGCGAAACGCGATCTTCCTTGAGGGTTGCTGATGACGCCCCGCAAGCCGCCTGAGCTGAAGTTGAACTTGTCATTTTATGCCTTCTTTCATCAATTAACTTGACTCATGTGTTCTATGATTTACGATTATAAAAAGTCGTGAACATATCAAAATAGCCAAAACATAATAATTTGATAAGGTCAGAAATGCTTACTTATACTTTCGACAATCGCGGTTCTTTGAGTCTGTACGAGTTTCTCTATACCCGTATCAAAGAAGACATACTGGCAGGGTCTTTAAGCGTTGGCGAGAAGATGCCTTCGAAGCGTGCTTTTGCCCGCCACCTTGGGGTCAGCGTTATTACGGTCGAAAATGCCTATGAGCAGCTCGTGGCTGAAGGGTATCTTGAGGCGCACCCACGACAAGGTTTTTATGTGTGCGCTACAACAAGCGAGCAGGTCCACAGAGCCAAAATCGAACAAAAAACCATATCCTTGTCGACGGTGACAAAAGAAACCCGCTCAACAGACGAAAAAACCCACGAAGCTCACCAGCCATCTCGTTCCTTCATTGACCTCTCGAGCAACGCCCTCGAAGGAGAACTGTTTCCCTACGCGACGTGGGCAAAACTCATGCGAAGTGAAATGACCAACCATCAGCGCGAACTCACCGTGCGCAGCGAAGGCAAAGGCATTCTTCATTTGCGAGAACAACTTGCGCATCATCTCAATTCATATCGCGGCATGAGCGTAGGACCAGACCAAATAATTGTGGGAGCTGGGAGCGAATATCTCCATGGGCTTATCGTAACCCTGCTCGGTCGCACAAAACGTTTTGCCGTTGAAGAGCCCGGTTACGGGACCGTTGCAAAAATATATCAAACGCAAGGCGTGCATTGTGAACATATCCCACTTGATGCCCAGGGTCTTGACATGACAGAACTTGGCCGTCGCCACGTTGACGTCATGCACGTCTCGCCGAATCACCACTTCCCTACAGGCACGACCATGAGTGTCACTCGACGCTTTGAGCTACTTTCATGGGCAAACCCCCACAGTGGGCGCTACCTTATTGAAGATGATTATGATAGTGAGTTTCGGCTCAAAGGGCGTCCCATCCCTGCGCTTGCAAGCATCGATGAACACGATTGCGTCATCTATCTCAATACTTTTACAAAAAGTCTTGCGCCCACCATTCGCATAGGCTATCTTGTGCTGCCAAAATCTCTCGTGGCAATCTTTGAAGAAAACCTTGGATTTTTGTCTAATACCGTTTCGAATTTCGAACAATACACACTTGCAGAATTTTTACGCCAAGGCTACTTTGAGCGTCACATCAATCGCCTGCGAACTTCTTATGCATCACGGCGCGATGCAGTTCTCGCTCACTTAAAAACCAGTCCACTGGCCAAGCGTGCAACAATTATTGAAGAAAATGCAGGTCTTCATTTTTTGCTTCACATCTCTGGAACTTACGATGATAAGACGCTCCTAGAAATCCTTA
>CALLZE010000005.1 GCA_937858655.1 uncultured Coriobacteriales bacterium | reverse complement strand
CCTCGCGGAAACCGAAGTGCCCATTTCAACTTTGTATTTTGGTGGAGGCACGCCCTCCGCGCTTGGTTCGCGTTTGCCAGATCTTGTGCGGTACGCAAAAGAGAACGTGCCCGTACAGACCGATGCGGAGATTACCGTCGAGGTCAATCCAGAATCATTTGATGAAAACTTGCTTGAAGAACTTGTTGCAAGTGGTGTGAATCGCATTTCTGTGGGAGTACAGGCGCTCGATGATCGCGTCTTGTCGCTGCTTTCCCGTCTGCACACAAAGGCGGACGCGCTGAGGACTCTTGAGCTGTTAAAAAAGGCGGGAATAAACTATTCTGTTGATTTGATTGCGGCTATTCCCTCAACTACTCCTGATGATATGCGCGCATGGATTGATGAAGTCGCGTTGTATAACCCTTTTCATATTTCGCTTTATCCGTTAAGCGTTGAACCGCGAAGCGCGCTAGCCTCACATCCACTTTTCCAAAACATCGACGAAGATTTTGCCGCTGATTGTCTCGAACAGGCATGGATAGACATAGAACATCATGGATTTGTTCACTACGAAATTTCAAATTTCGCGCGAGAAGGATTCGAGAGCAAACATAATACCTCGTATTGGGAGGGTGCATCCTATATCGGTATTGGACCTTCAGCAAGTAGCTCGATTAACCGCTTAGACTCATCACGCTTGAGGTTTACACTTACGGACTCCCTCGAAGAGTTTTGTACTCTTCCTGCGCTAATTATGGGCAAGCAAGATGACACGGAAGAGTTGTCGGCAACTGACGCTCTTCGTGAAGATATTATGCTTGCTATGCGTCTGAAGAGTGGCGTTTCATTGGAACGAGTTGAGGCAGCTGGTCTGATAGAGGTATTCCAGGCCTTACGGGGCGATGGAATGTGTATTTTTGATAAGCTGTCGAGCCGTTTCATTCCAACTCGTCGTGGCTGGATGCTTGGCAATGAAATGTTCGGCGCTATTTGGTGTGCGGAGCTCTAATTGTGGAGTAATTTCAAAGAAAGTGCCTACTTTTTCATTACGTATTGACTCTATGATATCGTTTAAACTCTTATCTCTCTCTGGTGAAGGAATTACATGCACTATACATATACAACTTCAGGCACATGTTCGCGTTCCATTGATTTCGACATGGATGAAAACAGCACTGTTTCAAATGTTTCTTTTGTAAATGGATGCAATGGAAACTTGAAAGCGATTTCAATTTTGACAGAGGGCATGCCTGCGGCTGACATCATACATAAGCTTGAAGGTCTCACCTGCAAAAGTAAGCCAACATCGTGTGGAGACCAATTTGCCTGCGCGCTCAAGCAGGCCCTCTCGGGTAGCCTTCCACAGGCAGAAGTTGCGCAAAATTCGTAAAGGTGCAACACAATGAATAAGCACTCGCTATAATAGAGTGCTAAGTGCATCTTGTGTGGAGATTGGAGGAGCCTATGGACGCGCGCAAGAATAGAATATTACATGCTGTTATCCAAGAGTATGTATCGACCGCTGTGCCTGTTGGCTCTAAAACTCTCTGCGATAATTATGACCTCGATTGTTCCCCCGCAACTGTGCGCTCGGAGCTTTCGGTGCTTGAAGAATTAGGCTTTCTTACGCATCCGCATACTTCCGCAGGACGTGTTCCTACCGATAAAGGCTATCGACTTTTTGTTGATAATCTCATTGCCATGAGGGAAGCCTTTTCGGCGGGCAAAGGCTTGCGTTTTTTGGATAAAGAAATGCTTCGTTCTCTCGATGTGAATGGCGTGATGCGCGCCGTTTCGAAAGCACTTTCAGCTTATACGCAATGTCTAGCGCTTTCACGCACGCCCTCGCTTGAGAATATGACCGTTAAGAAGCTTGAACTATTAAGTTTGTCATCACAAAGAGTGCTTTTCGTACTGATGACAGGGACGGGGCAAGTGCTTAATCGTACGGTGGAACTTTTGCATCCCGCTACACCTGAAAGTGTTGCGGCTGTGCAGCATTCGTTGAATGTTGCTCTTGATGGTAAACCAGCGCGCGATATTAGACCATTGCGTGATGCGCTCATAAACAAAGGTCAAGAAAGTGAAACG
>CALLZE010000004.1 GCA_937858655.1 uncultured Coriobacteriales bacterium | reverse complement strand
AAAAGAATTTGCTGAGAAGATTTTGTCTACACAAGAAAAATTAGCAAATCTACATGGACAATTTGAGATTTTGCGTCAACGGTACCAAGACCATTTGAAGAAGGGGATTGCAACTGACATCGAAGTAGAGGAAATGGGCGTTGTTGCAGATCAGTTGATAGCTGAGAAAAAGAAGATTTCTGACACCTATCCTGAGATTATGCCAAGCACCAAATTATTCTTCAGAATTATTGCGTTTAGAGGAATTATCGCTCGTAAAAAAGCAGCACTAGATTTCGCGCGAGAGACCTTCAAGCGGAAAGCGCGTTAAGTAGCGCTCTGTAGCGTGACCATCATTATATGTGCAGTATTTCGAGCAGAATGCTTCGTAGGCTTTCTGCTCGTTTTCTGTGAGCATGAGTGGCATCCCTGCCGCAAGAATGGCATCGCCGAGTTCAGAAGTAGATGTGCAATTCGTACCGGGTACTTCGCGTAGATAGTCGAGATAAAAGCCCGTCTGCTTACAATAGTCCATATAGTCGCCGCAGAGTTTATAGAGCGGGAGATTGAGCAACGCTGCTTCAAAAAGCACTGAACTATAATCAGTTATTACGCCATCGAATCCCGGCAAATATGTGTTGATATCATCTTTTGCATCAAGTACCGCGTCAAATGCCGACACATTGTCATTGGTAACAACTGCGTGTGGTTTGTATACGAGCGCGAAGTTTTCTCCCAATAGGTTTTTGAGTTCAATAGCATTGAGCGTTGTCGCGGCGGTCTTTGAAGCACTGTATCCACGAAATGTTGGCGCGTAAAGGAGTGCGATTTTGTGCTTTAAAGCGGGGAATCGTTCCTCGAGTAGCTTTCGCGCTTTTGCGCGCGCATCTTTTTCAAGAAGCGCATCGGTACGTGCGCTCCCAAGGCAGAGTACTTGTTGTGTCGGAATACCAAACGCGCTTGCGTAGGCTGCTCGTGTTGGCTCAGAATCGGCAATCACATAATCATAACCTTTGTGCAAAAAGCGATTCTCTACTTTGCGTTCATCTACATCAGTATCAAGACCAAATCGTTTAAGTATGCCCGTTGCGTGCCATACCTGAATAACGAGCGTCTCTTTTCGATGTTTTATAACATGAACAGGAAACAACGCGTTGTCGACGAAAAAGTAGCGTGCGGTTTTGAGATGATATGTGGTTGTGATGAGCGAGAATAGATAGCCAATTTTGCCGACTAGGCCATATGAATACGTTCTGAAAAGCATCACGTAGTGAGCGTCGGGGTAGGCTTCTTTATAGGCTTGGCTGAGCGCAAGCAAGTTGCCCGATGCTTTATTATCGCGTGCCGAGGCGAAGACGACCTTTTGTTTATCAACGGGCACAAGCGAAAAAATCCACCCGCAGATGGATAGAAAAATCTTTGAAGCATAATACTCAAATAAGTTCATATAATGTTCCGTTCGATACGTATGCTAGTCTAGCGTAGCGTTCGCGTTAAGGCTAGAATGAGCAATGATATTTCTCAGGCAGGAGGAGGGCCGGATGTCACTATTTCAAAATTGGCACGGCAAGGTCGTCCGGTTGTCGGTCGCGCTCGTAATTATGGCTACGGCTTTTTCGCTGAGCCCACACTTTGCCTTTGCTGCTCAACCCATAACCATAAAAGCAGTGGGGGATATATGTTTCACGGGCGGCCGTGGTCAATCTCTGGGGAAACCCTCAACGCTGCTCAGCAAAGTTGCGCCAACATTGCGCGCGAGCGATATTGCGTTTGGCAATCTTGAGACATCTCTTTCTAAGCGCGGAACAAAATGGCCAAAAACATTCACGTTTCGGGGTCCGGTGTCTGCGGGGCCAGCACTAGGCAAAGCCGGTTTTGATGTGGTATCTCTCGCCAATAACCATGCGCTTGACTATGGGCGTGCGGCTTTTTCTGATACGCTTACCGCCGTCCGCAATGGTGGCGTTATCGCAGTTGGGGGTGGCAGGAATAGGACACAAGCGTGGGAGCCAAAAATCATTACACGCAAAGGTCAGAAAATTGCTTTCTTGGCATTTTCGGAAATTTCTCCTGGGGAGTTTGCCGCTACTTCATCGCGATCGGGCACCGCTTACACGCAATCAATAAGCTCAATCACGAGAGCCGTAAAAGCGGCGCACAAAAAAGCCGATTACGTTGTCGTTTCTATGCACTGGGGCGTAGAAAAAAAGTACGATGCAAACGCACGACAAAAATCTGAGGCTCACGCTCTTATAAGGGCGGGGGCGGATGTAGTGCTTGGCCATCATCCCCATCGTATTCAGGGAGTCGAATATTATCGCGGTAAACTTATCGCTTATTCTTTGAGTAATTTCGTTTTCTCTCCAGCTTCAACGGGATCGACTGATACCTATATCCTGTCGCTTACTCTTAATAACGGCAAGGTAGAAAAAGCCAGCGCGCGGCCTGTTATTATCGCTAGTGGCCAGCCTCGTATTGTTTCGCTTGGCTCTTCATCGGGTAAGCGAATCAGTAAAGTACTGACACAGAAATCTCACGCTCGCGGGACAAAAGTGAGCAAGTCTAAGAGCGCCTTAATTTTTGAACCATAAGATCTTATTGCATAGTAATTTAAGTTTTGGGGAAAAATCTAGTATGATGGTATGTCTGTAAAAACGCACAAAGGTGTGCGTATCTCTCGTTATTCAATCAAGTTAGAAGGTTATCTGATTTTATGAAGCAAAACGATATTCGAAATATCGCCATTATCGCGCACGTTGACCACGGCAAAACAACACTGGTTGACCGCCTCTTGCAATCAACTCACGTGTTTCGTGAGAATCAGCAAGTTGAGGAGCGCGTACTCGACTCAAATGACCAAGAGCGTGAGCGCGGTATTACGATTCTTGCAAAGAACATTTCGATTCGCTGGAATGGCGTCAAAATTAATGTTATCGACACCCCAGGCCATGCGGATTTTGGCGGCGAAGTAGAACGTGTTTTGAAGATGGCCGATGGTTGTCTTTTGATTGTAGA
>CALLZE010000003.1 GCA_937858655.1 uncultured Coriobacteriales bacterium | reverse complement strand
GTGGAATTTCAAATCAGGTCTCTTGAAATTCCACGTTGAGAGAGCTTGAATTTGATTTTTTGAGGAGGAAGCCCCAGTGATAATTGCTGTTGTACGTACCGTGACGCAAAATCTGCATCATCACAAAGCTTGTATTCTTCAAGAAAAGAAATGACTTCGGATATGGTAGTTTCGAAATAGCCATCTTCTTTAAGCTTCTTACTGACTTCGTGAGTTGTTTTTTCGCTTCGCGCAAGAATGCGTAAAGCGCGCTCTTTCGCAAGATTATACTGATCATTTGAAACAAGAGCATGAAATTCTTCAAGACTATTAAAAGACATGCCGACTGAGAGGTCATGCAAGCGAACCACTTGTTGCGGTATTTTTTCGTACTCGCCTGTTTCAGAAAAATAGACACGCCTGAGGTTAGATTTCTTTTGAGGCGTGTCTATTGAGCTTATCGTAAGCATGCGTTATGCGTCTTCTTTTGTCTCAGTTTTCTTGCTTTTTTTAGGGGTTTCTTCAATAAGACCGAGCGCTTCACGAACCTTGGCCTCAATCTCATCACGTAAATCTGGGTTGTTTTTTAAAACATCTTTAGCGGCTTCGCGTCCTTGTCCAAGACGATCGGAGTCATATGAATACCATGATCCAGATTTTTGGATGATACCTTCTTGCACAGCAAGGTCAACAATACAACCTTCTTTGCTGATTCCTTCTCCATACATAAGGTCAAATTCGGCGATGCGGAAAGGAGGAGCGACCTTGTTTTTAACAACCTTTGCACGCACGCGGTTACCAATAATATCGGGACCTTGCTTTATGTAGTCAATACGGCGGATATCAATACGCACCGTTGAGAAGAACTTCAGTGCGCGACCACCCGTTGTGGTCTCTGGATTACCGTACATGACGCCAATTTTTTCACGCAACTGATTAATAAAGACGCAGGTTGTATTCGACTTACTTAAAGAACCAGCCAACTTGCGAAGAGCCTGGGACATTAGTCGTGCCTGAAGTCCAACGGTAACATCTCCCATTTCACCTTCGATTTCTGCTCGAGGCACAAGCGCTGCAACTGAGTCTACGATAATGATATCGACTGCACCTGAACGTACGAGCATATCGGCAATCTCGAGACCCTGCTCTCCAGTATCTGGCTGCGAAATGAGAATATCGTCGATATCAACGCCTAAGCGAGATGCGTAACTTGGATCAAGCGCATGCTCAGCGTCGATAATTGCAGCAACGCCTCCTAGAGCCTGAGCCTCAGCTGCCATCTGGAGCGCTAGCGTTGTTTTACCACTTGATTCTGGTCCGTATATCTCAATAATTCGACCACGAGGAATACCGCCTATGCCCAAAGCGGCATCAAGCGAAAGTGAACCCGTAGGAATAACATCCATTTTGACAACGCCATCGGTGTCTCCGTAGCGCATAATTGAACCCTTACCAAATTTCTTCTCAATTTGATCACGGGTAAGATCAAGCATTTTTTCTTGTTGTGCGTCCATACGGCTCTCCTCGCATATAATTAACTCTTAAATGATAAGCGAACAAATGTTCGTAGTCAATATTAATTAAATAAATTTTACGATAAGGGTCCGACACAACTTTGAAAAAATGATAATGAAAAACTTAAAGATTCCTTAACAGTGAGCATCCTAATCTCATGCCGCGTGAGCGCAGAATCTAAATGGAGTTCTTTTACCTTGCACTCGCTACCGAAAGCGCAAGAAACAAATACGGTTCCGACTGCCCTACCCCATTCATCCTTATCAGGGCCTGCAACTCCTGTCGTGCTGATAGCTCCGTCGCACGAAAACGTATTAAGAGTGCGCTTAGCCATGGCATATGCGCATTGCTCAGAAGCGGGACCATACTGTTGGAGCAAATCCTCCGGAACGCCCAAAATGTCGTGTTTTTGGTAGGTTTGATACACCGTAAGGCCGCCTGTGAAGGCGTGAGATGCCCCAGGAATGGAAGTGAAAGCTGCCGATAACAAACCGCCTGTAAGAGATTCCGCTGTACCTAAAATAAGCCCAAAATTTTTGAAAAGTTGCAATATTTCAGCAGACTTCTCAAGATCTGAAGTAGAAAAAAATCCGTATTTTTCTACTTCGTCCATGGGCCCTCCAGCGCGTCGGATGCCTTGACAAAATAATCAATCATAGACCAGATGGTCATAATTACGGCTGCCGCTAACACGATATTCGAAAGTGCTGTGAACACTAAAACGAACGGACCAGAGAATAGGCTCATTGCTTTACCGTCTGCCAAAATAAGCATGACGATTGCAACAATCTGGAGAACTGTTTTGATTTTTCCATAAGGAGATGCTGCGATAACCACGCCTTCCGCGACGGCAATCATACGCAGTCCGCTCACTACAAACTCGCGCGCGACTATAACGAAAGCGACCCATGCAGGAACGCCACCAAGTTGAACGAGAGCGAGAAGTGCGGAGGTGACAAGAAGCTTATCAGCAAGTGGATCAACGAACTTACCAAAGGTGGTTACTTCGTTGCGTGAACGCGCAAGATGACCGTCAACAGCATCGGTCGCGGCAATAATGGAGAAAACAAGCGCGGCAATAATAGGTTGCGCGACAATGACAAAATCCGAATGATTAGAAAAAATTCCTAATCGTGGCCAGTCAACAAGCAAAATTACCAAGAATATCGGGATGAGTAGAATTCTCACTAAAGTGATGGTATTTGCTATGCCAATTTTTTTATATGAAAACATTTATATCTGTCCATCAAGATCGTAAAGGATTGCATCGGTAATTTTCGCTTGAACATATGAACCAATAGTAACATCGTTTACCCCATGGGAATAAAGCCTAACAATCCCGTCGATATCGGGGGCTTGGCCGCGCGTTCGTCCATACACATCCGTGTCATCAATGCCCTCGACGAGAACTTCAACTTCCTGACCAATGAGTGAAGAGGCTTTTGACCAGCCTATCGAATCAGCAATATCGCGAAGAGTTTGATAGCGTTCGAGCTTCAGATCCTCGTCAAATTGATCAGGCAAATCAGCCGAAGACGTGCCTTCCTCGCGCGAATAAGGGAAAATTCCCACATAGTCGAATTCAACCTCCTCAATAAAGCTGCATAATTGAGCAAAGTCTTCTTCGGTTTCGCCTGGATAACCAACAATGACCGTCGTGCGCAAAACTACGTCAGGAAGCTCGTTGCGTATGGCAGCTATCAAGTCTTTGAACTCTTCCCCATCTCCCCTGCGGTTCATCGATCTTAAAACACTACGAGAAGCATGCTGAAGAGGCATTTCAATGTAATGACAGACTTTTGGCTGGCGTTTAATTGTCTGGATGAGCTCACTTCGAACACCATCGGGCTGCAGATACATAAGGCGAACACGTTTCACTGAATCAAGTCCGCAAACTGCATCAATGACGTCTATGAGCGTTACATCCTCGCTAAGGTCAGAGCCATACTCTGTCGTGTCCTGAGCGATAAGAATAAACTCACTCACACCTTGTTGCGCAAGGCCATTAACCTCGTCGATAATGTCTTGAAGCGGCTTACTTTTATAGGGACCGCGTATCGAAGGGATGGTACAGTAAGCGCAACTTTTATTGCATCCATCCGCAATTTTAATGTAAGCATAAGCAGCCGTTGCGAGAGGCGCAACAGGGTTATTCGAAGCATTTGAGGCAACACCCGTCAAACGCTCAATGGTGCCACAAATAGTATGTTCGTCAACGACGGAGAGAAATGCGCTCACCTCTTGGAAAGCGCCCTCTAACTCATCTCCGTAGCGACTCGGCATGCAACCAGCAACCAATATATGACGATTCTTTGCGTTGGGGAGCCAATCACGCGCTGCTTCGAGGATCACCTCAATAGATTCCTCTGTGGCGCTTTGAATAAAAGCACAGCTATTCACCACAACGACGTCAGCTTGATCGATATCTTCGCAGAGTTCATAATCACTTGCGACAATACGTGCCTGCATCGCGGCAGTGTCCGATTCATTTTTGGGACAGCCGAGCGTTATAAAATGTACGTTAACCATGATGTCCTAGCGATAATTGGTAAATTGAAGAGGAATCCCGAAGTCTTGTTCACGCAGAAAGGTAATAACTGTCTGCAACTCATCGCGACTTGCGCTTGTTACACGAATTTTGTCGCCTTCGATCTGGGTCTTTACCTTGAACTTTTGAGCTTTGATCTCTTTATTAATCTTTTTAATCAAATCGTCATCAATGCCCGAGATAATGTCGCCAACGTAGCGCACGTTGCCACCCGAAGCGCTCTCTGGACCTTTCCAACTTAGGGCTTGAGGATCTACCTGACGCTTTACAAATTTTGAAATAAGAATGTCTTTCACCTGACCAGCAATAAAATCGCTGGGAGCAAGGAGCGTGAAAACATGTGATGCTTTTTCATACTCAAGCGTGGAGCCAGAATCTTTTAAGTCGTAGCGCTGAACAAGCTCTTTCGCAGCCTGCTGATACGCGTTATCAACTTCCTGAAAATCCACTTCCGATACAACGTCAAAACTACTATCTTTGGCCATGAGATCCTCGTTTCTATTTAGAAGCCTTTAGGTCAACAGTAATATTATTTCCCTGTGGTAGGGCGTAATCCTCACCATCACGTTTCACTTTGATAATGGCAGGATTAGCAACCGTGATTTGCGCTGAACTTTCAACATCATACGTGAGACGATTGGAGCTCGTCAGAACCCCTTCGTACGCGACTGCCCCATCAACAATAAGCTTCACTTCGGTCGCAGACCCTTCATCAACTGTGATATCAAGTTTGAAAGGCTTGCTCGTGGTCGTCGTTATTACCTTATCAGTAGATGTCGTTTCTACAGAAGCTGGCGTGACGGGCGCCGGAGACACGTCGCTCTTTTTGTTTGCTAACGAAAAGGCAAGCCAAATCGTAAACGCGATAATCGCAATAACACCACAAATAACGAGCGCCACGCGCCAGTCGATTGTGTGCTGCTTTCCTTGGGGAGCAACAACCTCCGTAGCCTGAATAGGCCTCTCTACGTGAGCTTCATCAGGAGGCGTTCCAATTTCTCTCTCGTACTGTGCAAGAAATGGCAGTGGATCAAGATGACAATAGTTTACGTAACTATTGATAAATAAACGCACGTAGCCTTTGACGGGCAAGTCATCATAATGACCATCTTCGAGAGCCTCAAGATAGCTCAGCCGAATATGAGTTCCGTTTGATATTTCAGGCAAAGAGTAACCGGCGTCTTTGCGCGCCTTATAGAGCATGTCACCTAATGTTGACATTTATTCATCATCCTCAAATTCCATTTGTTCGCCGTAGGTCATACGACGTATTTGATCCAAACCATCAAGATCAACGAGCACTTCGCGTGGCTTTGAGCCATCTCTTGGCCCCACAATACCCAATTCTTCCAGAGTATCAATGATGCGTCCCGCTCGAGAATATCCTAGACTAAAGTGACGCTGAATAGAACTTGTAGAACCTAATTGCTGAGAAACTACAAACTCTGCCGCTGGCCAAATATACTCATCATTCAAAGCTTTGGCGCCACCCTCACCGCGGGAAGCTCCGCCGGCCGTATTCGATAGAATCTCCTCATGATAATCAACAGCAATTTGGCCACGAAGCGCGTCAGTAACTTTTTCTACTTCCGCCGTTGATACATAACATCCTTGAATACGTTTTGGCTTCGACCATTCGGGAGCAATATAGAGCATATCGCCATTACCCGTCAGTCTTTCGGCACCTGTTTGGTCAAGGATTACGCGAGAGTCCAGTGAAGAGCCAACATTAAACGCGATACGGTTAGTAATATTTGACTTAATGAGACCGGTGACAATATTAGCCTCAGGCCTTTGCGTTGCGACGATCAGATGAATGCCTGCCGCACGTGCTTTTTGCGCAATGCGAACAATCGACGTTTCAACATCTTTCGCAGCAACCATCATAAGGTCAGCCAACTCGTCTATGACAATAACAAGAAATGGCAAGTTTTCTGCATTCTCTCCCGCTTTGCCACTACGCAATACTTTGTTGTATTCGCCAATATCGCGTACTTTCAATTTAGAAAATATTTTTAGGCGTCGTTCCATCTCGCTTACTGACCAAGCAAGCGCTGCGGCAGCTTCTTGAGGTTCAGTGACTACTGGCACATAGAGATGCGGAATGTCATTGTAGAGCGACATTTCTACGCGTTTAGGGTCAACCAAAATCAGGCGAACCTCAGAGGGAGTAGCGCGCATAATCATGCTCATAAGCATGGAATTTATACATACCGACTTACCGGATCCTGTGGTACCCGCGATAAGCAAATGGGGCATTTTATCAAGGTCGCGCACGATATTTCTACCAGCTACATCTTTGCCCAAAGCAAGCGCAAGCGGACCACCTGATCCGGCAGGAGGAAGCACGTCGCCGAGCGTTACAGAGGAACGTGAAGCATTGGGCACTTCAATACCCACAAGTGACTCGCCTGGAATCGGCGCCAAAATACGCAGCGTCGGCGCGGCAAGTGCAAGAGCAAGCTCATTATCGAGGCCCGTCACCTTAGCAAGACGAACGCCCTTTGCAATTTCAATCTTAAAAAGCGTGACCGTTGGTCCTGAAATCCAATCAACAACGCGCGCGGGTACATCAAAGGTATTGAGCGTATCAACGATTGTATCAGCAGTGATTTTTGCTTGACGTTCACCCTGTTTGAGCTCATTGGCATCAGTCTTAACACTCTGCTTGAGAAGCGTAAAATCAGGCAACTCAAAACCCTCAAGAGCCTGTGGCCCAACAACCACCTGCGGGGCCTGCTCGGGTTTTTGCGCATCTGCTTTCTTAACGGTCGGTCTTTCTGAACGCGAACGCTCGGGAATCGCAATGGTCTCATCGCTTGAACCGTCAGCATTCAACTGTGCAGGTGTGGTATCGGCCTCACGCGAGTCAAACTCTTTCTTATGACGATTCCCCGAGAGTTGGCGCGTTTTTGCAACCTTTTGTGATGAGCGTGACATAGAGTCATAGGCGTTACGGTTTTGACGTACGCTTGCGAACCAATCGCTCAAAAATTCAAAAAAGCGGGAGAACGAAAGCCCCAGCACAATCAAACCAACGCAACCGAGTGCGCCCAACAAAATGCCGGCAATCACTGTACCGGTCAGCTTTACCAGAAGCCAGGTAATGCCGGCTCCTAGAAACCCACCATGTGTTGGAATAATGGCGCTATCAAACATGTGCTCTAGGGGGATTGGCAATGCAGCAAACGACACAACACTCAGAAAAATCAGTACGAGCCCTGTGGCTACACGCCCTTCGCTGATGCTGGCACGCGGAATAAAAAAGGAAAGTCCCCAAAGTATTAAGGCTATAGGCAAAACATACGCGCCGATACCAAAGAGCTCTTTTATCCCCCACGAAAGTGCATTTGTCGCGACACCAGTTGACTTACTTAAGACAGCGACAAAAAGAGCAATGCCCAGCGCCGTGATAAGTACACCGGCAATGTCCATGCGAGCACTCATGTCGGCTGGAGCATTTTGTGCTGGACGTGATTGCGAGCGACCTTTAGATTGGCTGCTTTGTCTACGCGAATTATTTTGTGATCTTTTTTGTGCCACGAAATCTCAAACCTATCTCGTCGTTATACTTCAATAATGACTGGAATTACCATGGGACGACGCTTAGTGCGCTCCCAAATCAATTGCGAGACCGAGTCACGCACACTACGACGAGCGTTAGAAAGGTCGGCGTGATCTTTAGTAACACGCTCAAGCGTCTTAGTCGCGCGTTCTCCTACCTCAGTTGCAAAGTCCTCACCTTCAGGGAAAACAACGCCACGCGATACGATTTCTGGCGTGCCAATGAGTTGAGATTTACGCTTATTAATCGTAAGAACTATAGTCACGATACCGTCCTGACTCAAATGCTGACGGTCACGCAACACAACGTTATCCATGTCTCCAACATTGAGACCATCAACGTAAATTATGCCGTTTGGAACGCTCTCAGCAAGCACAGCGCCCTTTTCGTCAAACTCAAGAACATCGCCGTTCTCAAGAACAAAAATATAATTTGAAGGAATGCCCACATCTTCGGCAAGTTGTTTATGAGCTATGAGATGCTGCGCCTCACCATGAATTGGCATGAAATATTCGGGCTTCGTTATGTTGAGCATAAATTTAAGCTCTTCTTGACCAGCATGACCCGAAACATGCACTCGAGCGCGATGCTTATCATACACATTTGCGCCTGACTTCATGAGCATATTGACAACATTCGAAACCGCCTTCTCATTGCCAGGTACAGGTGTGGCAGAGATGACAACAGTATCTTCTTTCTCGATAGAAAAAGAACGATGTTCGCCAGCAGCCATTCGAGAAAGAGCCGACAAAGGCTCACCCTGACTACCCGTGCACAGCACGACAATATCCTTGGGAGAATATCCCTTAAGGTCAAAAGCATCAACGATATTTTCATCATCAATATGTAAATAGCCAAGTTCACGCGCAATTTTGGTATTTTGAACCATCGAGCGGCCCGTTACAACCACTTTACGCCCGGCAGCTATCGCGGCATCACAAACCTGCTGGAGTCGGTGAATATGGCTTGAGAATGAAGCAACAATGACCTTACCTTTGGCGGTAGCAAGAATTGGCGCCAGAGACTTTCCTACTTCAGCTTCGGACTGGGTGAAACCAGGAGATACAGCGTTAGTCGAATCGCTCATCAACAGCATAACGCCTTGTTTACCAGCTTCGGCTAGAGCGCCAAAATCAGCGACTACGCCGTCGATAGGCGTCTGGTCAAATTTGAAGTCCCCTGTATGTAAGATATTTCCTACAGGAGTTTTAATAAATATTGCGACACCATCAGGAATCGAGTGATTCATTGCAATGAAACGCATAGAGAAATCACCGCGTTTAAAGGTATCGCCCGCTTTTATCTCATGAAGTCGCTGATTGCGCAATTTACGCTCTTCAAGTTTGCCTTTTATCAGTCCCAGCGTGAGCTTTGTCGCGACAATAGGAACCTTAACCTCAAGGTCTTTTATCAAATAAGGTAAAGCTCCGGTATGGTCTTCGTGACCATGGGTTATAAGAATAGCTCGTAGCTTTTCTTGATTCTCAATAATGTAAGAGTAATCAGGCAAAATGAGGTCGACACCTGGATGGTCATCATCAGGAAACATAAGACCAGCGTCAACGACAATCATGTCATCGCCATACTCAAACGCTGTCATATTCTTTCCAATACCATCAAGACCGCCTAAAGGAATAACACGCAACTTTTTTGCGTTCTGTGCGTTATTCGCTTTGTTCGGACTCTTTTTTTGAGGTCTTTTCTGAGGAGCGCTTTTTGCCCCTGAGGCTTTAATTGAAGGCGCCAAACCCTCACTTTTTTCTTCGGTCGCTTTTTGTGGCTTTGGCCTCTGCTTTCCTTGTGGCCTCGTGCGCTTTTGCTGACCTTGATTCTTGCCTCGCACACTCTGTGCAGGCTTCTTCTCACTTTGAGAAGAGTTCTCTTGAGGAGTAGTATTCATAATGTTCCAAACTATTTATAACGTTTGCAGCTTAGCAAACGTTTCATTCATAATATTGACCAACTTTTCATGCTGCTCTCGAGTTGGCTCAACAAGCGGGAGACGTACTCCACCAACAGGAAAACCTTCTATTGCGAGTGCATCTTTAACCATAATGGGATTAGCTGTCATAAAGAGCGCATCGGCCAAAGGCATCAAAATGTCTTCAAGTTGATGTGCTTTTTCAGCATCTCCCGCTAAGAAATATTCAATCATTGCCTTCACTGAAGGCCCAGCCACATGGCTCAACACCGAAATAACACCGGTGCCGCCAAGCTCCATCATCGGAAGCGTAAGCGCGTCATCGCCTGAAAGCAGTTCAAAACCATCAGGTGCCTCTTCTACAATGCGCTTAACCTGGGCCAAATCTGCGTTTGCTTGCTTAACTGCCACAATATTTTCGACATCATGTGCAAGACGCAGGATAGTGTCAGGCTCAATATTTATCACACAACGTCCCGGAATGTTGTATAGAATTACGGGAACATCAACAGACTCAGCGATTGCCTTAAAATGACGATACAATCCCTCTTGGGGAGGCTTATTATAATAAGGCGTCACAGCCATGACAGCATCGACACCGAGCTTCTCAACTTTTTGCGCAAAAGCGACGGAATCCGCTGTGCAATTATCTCCAACATTAGCAATAATGGCGCCTCGCGTACCAGCACCTTCGAGAACCGTACGGAAGAGTTCAATTTTCTGGTCGTAATTTACCGTTGGCGACTCCCCTGTTGTGCCACACACAACAAGAGCATCGCTCCCGTTATCAAATAAGCGATTTGCGAGTTCAGCGCCACGTTCGAGGTCAAGCGAGCCCTCAGTATCGAAGGGCGTTACCATTGCCGTCAATAAACGACCGAAGCGAGGACGAGAGGTCATGAGTACTCCTTATTGAATAATCTATACTTTACTATTTTGCCACAAAAGCACTAGATATCCACGCGCCATGACTTAACGGTTAGGTATCGAAGTTCAACAATGTCTCCTGGCCACTTCTCCATACTCTCAAGTCTCAGGCAGGTAGGGCGGCTCAGAGCGCCGAAAAGAGATATTCCTTCCCCAAGCAAGATGGGTTGCACAAACACATGCACTTCATCCACGAGACCCTCTTCGAAAAGAGAAGTTGCGAGTGCTGCTCCACCTGCTATCCAAATGTCACCCTCAGTGTCAGAGATTTTCTCGCGCGCAATGCGTTCTTTCAAATTTTCGCTGATTACTTCGATTTCTGAATTATGAGCGGTAAACGTTTCATCAGTCGTAGCGACAATGACGTTTTTATCGTCATACGGGAAATATGCTCCCTCAGACATACCGAGAATTTTTTCATAGGTATTTTTGCCCATGACTACTGTGCCAACGCCATAGTAAAACTCATTGAAACCATAATCGGACTTGGGAGCGCCGCTCATCCACCGAGTAGAGCCATCAGGCTGAGCAATAAACCCATCAACGGACATGGTGACATAGTACACACACTTACGCATTAATTTCTCCTAGGTTAAAAGCTTTATGAAGCGCGGCGATAGCACGCTTGCAGTTGACGCTCGCCACGAGGACCGAGATCGTCGTATGCGAATCAGATGTTTGATACATATCAATTTTTTCATCGGCTAGGGCCTGCGAAAGTTTTGCCATGACACCAGGTACGCCGTGCATGCCAGCACCCACAAGGGTTACTTTCGAAAGGTCTGTTGAAAGCACGTAGCTCATACTGAGATCTTTCAAGCATTTCTCCGTTGCTTTCGTTGCCGAGTCGGCAACCGTAAAGAACAACTTGTCATTCGCTGGAGTAAACATATCCAGAGAAATGGCATTTTCAGCAAGCGATTGGAAGAGGGCATTCTGGCGCTTTGAGTGATCAGCGCAACCTTCACACGATTCGAGCTCCACAATGAAGCGCGAAACATCATGAGTATGCGCAACGGCCGTAGCAATTGTTTGTGGCCTATATGCTGCGATATCTACGACACGCGTGCCGGGGTGATTGGAAAACGTATTTTTAACGTACAAAGAAACGCCGCTCGAAAGTGCCAATTCGGCAGCAGGCGTATGAACGATTTTGCTCCCCATTTTTGCCATCTGAAAGAGCTCGTCAGCGCGCATAATTTTGAGTACTTGCGCATCATTAGCGATGCGAGGATCAGCCGTCATAACTCCATCGACATCTGAATATATTTCAACCGCGTCAGCCTCAAGCGCAACACCCAACGCGCACGCAGTCGTGTCTGAGCCCCCGCGGCCAAGGGTGATAATTTCGCCTGTTTCAGTCAGTGCCTGAAATCCGCAGACAACAGGCACAACGCCAGCCGCGACGAGTTTTTGCACCGTATCTGTCTGAATAACAGAGATAGCAGCATTTTGTGGCGCGCCCTCAGCAAAAATTCCTGCAGCAGGCCCCGTGAGGGCCTCAGTGTTGAGTTCACGCGCGCGCAGTTCACTTGCTACCACTACACTTGAAATCATTTCGCCAACGCTCGCCAAAAGATCCAGTTCTTCTTTGCGCTGGGGTAAATTTTCTACTAATCCAAGAAGAGTGTCTGTTGCATAGGGCTCGCCCTTACGACCCATTGCAGAAACAACAACAACGCACGCGTCACCTTTTTCCTGGTGCTCTTTAATGCGCTGCGCAATACACGCTCTCCCCTCCTCCGTGGCAACAGAGGTACCCCCAAATTTCATTACAATGAGTGAAGAATCGCTCATTAGTCCTCCAAAAGATGCTCAAGACCAACAACGAGACCGCTGAGCGATGGCACTTTCTTGCATGCAAGAACGACGCCCGGCATAAATGATGTACGATCAATTGAATCATGGCGAATCGTAAGTGTCTGGCCCTGATCACCAAAGATAACCTCTTGATGAGCAACTAGACCCGGAAGACGAACTGAGTGTATTGAAATATCGTGATAGTCGGCACCACGAGCACCTTCAAGCCCCTCATTTTCAGTTTCCTTACCAGGTTTCGCTGGTGACTCTTTGCGCGCCGCAGCAATGAGCTCAGCCGTGCGCAGCGCCGTACCAGACGGCGCATCAAGTTTGCGATCATGATGGAGCTCGATAATTTCTACATGAGACATATACTTTGCGACAGTCTGCGCCACTTCCATCATCATGACGGCGCCAATCGCGAAATTCGGAGCAACAAAAAGACATGCCCCGTCAACCGCAAAATCCGCTAACTTTTCAAGCGTTTCATTCGTGAGACCTGTCGTTCCAACAACGCAATTGACTCCACGCGAGAGAGCAAGTTCGACATTTTGAGCGACAACATCCGGTCGCGTGAAATCAACAAGAACATCAAAATTTGTAGATGCTAAAGCGTCATTGAGAGACGAAAAGTGGGTGTCGTCACGAGTAAACGAGGGATCGATTTGGGCCACAAGAGCAAGTTCATCGCACTCATTGACAGCCTTAACTACTTCGCTGCCCATACGTCCAGCAGCGCCAATGACGGCAACCGTTATCATTTACTCACCAATCCTATAGTCAGGTGCAAAATCGCCCACAAGCGCCAAGACTTTGTCAGACTGAGCGATATCTTGTGCAGCTTCATGCATCATTTCAAGCGTGACACTCTCGTAGCGCGCAATCGTTTCTTCATACGACTGCGCATCCTTGCGAGCCAAATATGACATGCCGAGGTTGCGCATACGCTGAGAAGTCGATTCGAGATTAAGCGCCAATGAACCCTTAATTGCGTTAAGCGCCAGAGAACGATCGTCTTCAGAAATGTCGCCTTGCGCGAATTTGTCTAGTTCGCGATAAATAACTTCAACTACTTTTTCAACATTATCAGGACGTGTACCTGCGTACACCGCAAAGAAACCTGCGTCGACATACGGACTTAAATGTGAATACACTGAATAGACGAGGCCCAGTTTTTCGCGAACCTCTTGAAAAAGGCGCGAACTCATCGAGCCGCCGAGCACAAAGTTAGCCATATTAAAGGCATAACGGCGGTCATCGCGCATTGAGATTGACTGACCACCCAAAAATAGGTGAGCCTGTTCGGTATCCTTCTGATAATTGAACTGCCCCGACTCTGATGATGTGGGAGCAAAACGCGCCGCTTCGTTACCTTGTGAAGCAGTGGGCATAGTGCTTAAAAATGTATTCGCAAGCGCAACGAGTTCATCATGATCAACGTTTCCAGCCGCAATAATCGTACAGTTTTGCGCATGGTAGTGCTTATCATGAAAAGCCCGTGCCTCTTCTTTGCCAAATGAACCAACTGATTCGCGCGTGCCAGCCACAGGAAGACCGAGCGTATGATCGGGCCACAATGACTTGCAGAAGAGTTCGTACGCGATATCTTCGGGGTCATCTTCACTGCGCGCGATTTCTTCGATAACAACCTCACGCTCAAGTTCGCAATGCTCTTGCTGCATCGAAGCGTTTAACACCATATCGGACATTAATTCAAAAATTGAAGCTAATGATTCGTCGATAAAATCAGCGTAATAACAGGTAGCTTCCTTTGAGGTAAACGCATTTTGACGAGCACCCAAACGGTCGAAACGCTCAGAAAGTTGTTGAGCGTCAACCGAAGGGGTCCCCTTAAACATCATGTGTTCATTGAAGTGTGACATGCCCGCTTCAATTTCAAGCTCATCGCGCGATCCCACTTGAAACCAAAAACCAAGGGATATCGAATGAACTGATGGAACGTACTCAGAGAGTACGGTGATTCCATTATCTAAAATCGTTTTACGATAATACAATGCGTTCTCCTTAAGGGTTTACTGCTTATAGTTAGCCAAGAATGACTCGAGGCGATTAGCTACAATTTCAAGATCGTGAGTGTTCGGCAAATACACGATACGAAAGTGGTCTGGCTTTTTCCAGTTAAATCCTCCACCATGTACAACTAAAATATGTTCCTGACGCAACAGATCAAGCGCGAATTTCTCATCATTCGTGATATTGAATTTTTTAGTATCAATACGAGGAAAAATGTAAAAAGCTGCATCAGGTTTTTCAGCCGAAAGGCCATCGATGCTGTTGAGAGTATCAAAGATGAATTCCCTCTGTTCATAAATGCGTCCGCCAGGAACTAGCAGTGCGTCAAGACTCTGTTGCCCGCCTAGCGCCGTCTGGATAATTGACTGCCCCGGAACGTTGGCACAAAGGCGCATGGACGACAGCATATTGAGTCCCTCAATATAGCCCTTAGCCTTTGACTTATCGCCCGAAAGACACATCCAGCCAACACGAAAACCTGCAATGCGATGGGATTTTGAAAGGCCATTAAAGTTGACGCAAAATAAATCTGGAGCGAGCGACGCGATAGCAATATGCTCTTTGCCATCCATAGTCAAACGATCATAAATTTCATCGGCAAAAATGATGAGTTCATGACGGCGCGCAATGTCAACAAGACCCTCAAGAACCTCACGTGGATACAAAGAACCCGTTGGATTATTCGGATTGATTACAACGATGCCTTTGGTGCGAGGTGTAATTTTGCTTTCAATGTCGGCGAGGTCTGGATACCAATGTGCTTGTTCATCGCAAATATAATGTACGGGATTTCCTCCCGCCAAACTTGCGCATGCCGTCCAAAGAGGGTAATCGGGAGAAGGAATGAGTATCTCATCACCATCATCGAGAAGACCCTGCATAGAGAGGTTGACGAGCTCGCTAACCCCATTGCCGGTATAGATGTCATCAATCTCAACATTAGGGATACCTTTGAGCTGACAGTACTGCATAATGGCTTTGCGCGCAGAGAAAATTCCTTTGGAGTGTGAATATCCTTGGGTGTCTTTGAGGTTGTAAGCAAGGTCTTGGAGAATTTCGTTAGGCGCGAAGAAGTCAAACGCGGCGGGATTGCCGATATTGAGGTTAATAATATCAACATTTTCGGCTTGCATACGATTGGCCTCTTCGACTACGGGACCTCTCACATCGTAAGCTACGTCATCTAACTTGTGTGACTTCTCAAAAGTGCGCATACGCTTCTCTCCTCGAAATACTTCCTTCAATTATCAACTATCTTCGCGCATTTGTATCGAATAAAAAATGCAAAAGGGCGCTACCAGCGCCCTTTTGTTAATTTGTAATGGGATTAATGACGACGGCGCGGTGTGCGGTCATTACCATGCCCCTTATGGGCCCTGGCTCCGGCATCCGCGTCTGCGTTGTTACTTGATGCTGGCGCATCAGGCTTATTGAGACGGTCAAGAGAAATCTTGCCGCGGTCATCAATTTCAATAACCTCAACTTCTACTTCGTCGCCCACATTCAAAACATCCTCAACCTTGGCAACGCGGCCTTTGGCTACGCGTGAGATGTGGATGAGTCCGTCCTTGCCAGGAAGGAGTTCAACAAACGCGCCAAATGCCTGAATTGACACAACGCGTCCCATATAGATTTCTCCAACCTCAGGATCTTTGATAATAGCTTGGATGCGACGAAGTGCTTCCTCGCCACCCTTATCCTTAGATGCGATATAAGCGGTACCATCTTCATTGATGTCGATGTGAGCGCCGGTCTCTTCCTGGAGAGCACGGATAACCTTACCGCCCGAACCGATAACGTCACGAATCTTATCACTCGGAATCTTGATGGTGATGATGCGTGGAGCGTTTTCTGAAAGTTCAGCGCGTGGCTCGGTGATTGATTCCAACATTTTGCCCAGAATAAAGGCACGTCCTTCTTTTGCCTGATGAATAGCAGCTGACAAGATTTCGTATGAGAGACCCTTAGCTTTATTGTCCATCTGGAGCGCGGTGATACCCTTAGGTGTACCAGCAACCTTGAAGTCCATATCGCCGAGGAAGTCCTCGAGGCCCTGAATATCAGAAAGAATCGCGATGCGGTCGCCCTCTTTGATAAGACCCATTGCGATACCTGATACAGGAGCCGTAATAGGAACACCAGCATCCATCAATGCCATGGTAGAACCGCACACACTTGCCTGTGAGCTCGAACCGTTAGATTCGAGAACTTCTGATACAACACGAATGGTGTAAGGGAAATCTTCCTCTGAAGGAATAACTGGAAGAAGTGAACGCTCAGCAAGCGCTCCGTGTCCAATTTCGCGGCGCTTTGGGCCACGCATAAAGCCAACTTCACCAGTACAGAATGGTGGGAAGTTGTAGTGGTGGATATAGCGCTTTCCATCAGCAACATCGATAGTATCAAGGCGCTGCCACTCTGAGAGCATACCGAGCGTAGCAACTGAAAGTGCCTGAGTTTGACCGCGCGTAAAGAGCGCAGAGCCGTGAGCAACTGGGAGAACGCCTACACGTGACGTGATAGGACGGATTTCGGTCGTCTTTCGACCGTCGGCACGCTCACCCTCATCAAGAACCATAGCGCGCATAGTCTTTTTCTCGAGCGCCTTGAGTGATGCGCCAATATACTTTCCGTACTCTGACTTCTCTTCATCAGTGAAGAGTTCTTTGAGCTCAGCCTTAACAGCAGCTACATCATCCATGCGAGCGTGCTTATCAGCATTATGCAATGCCTCATACATCTTTTCTTTACCCGCAGCAAAGATGCGCTCTGTAATGAACTCAGGAGCCTCGTCAAGTTTAATCTCCATAGGAGTAGGGTTAATTTCTTGGAGGAAGCGTTTCTGGACTTCGCAAAACTCGCCTAGTGCTTTCTGCGCGAACATAAGAGCGTCGAGCATGTCCTCTTCGCTTACTTCTTGCGCGCCCGCTTCAATCATATAGATTGCGTCTTCAGAACCACCAACAATGAGGTCGAGGTCTGATGCTTCCTCTTCTTCGAAGGTTGGGTTAACGATATATTCGCCTGTGTCAACGTTGCGAGCAATACGAACGCCAGCGAGAGGTCCCTCAAAAGGAATACCAGCGCACATCAAAGCTGCTGATGCGCCCATGATTGAAATAACGTCTGGTTGATTGTGCTGGTCTGCCGAAAGGCATGTAGCGACAACTTGGACCTCATTGCGGAAGCCGTCAGCGAAAGCGCTACGAAGTGGACGGTCAATCATACGCGCCGTCAAAGTAGCTTTCTCAGAAGCACGACCTTCACGCTTTAAAAAGCCGCCAGGAATTTTTCCTGCAGCGTACATACGCTCTTCAAAATCAACAGTGAGGGGAAAGAAATCCGCGTCCTTTGCCTCTTTGCTTGCTGTAGCGGTAACAAGAACCATCGTGTCGCCCTGACGAACGAGCACGGCGCCACCTGCCTGCTTAGCCATCTCTCCGGTTTCAAGCGTATACTGCTTGCCGAAAAGCTCGAAAGTTTCAGTGATTTTTGCCATAGTTTTCCTAACTCTTTTCGCATACCCCATGTATGCGACCATTTATTTACAACAAATACAACTCGTTTAGAATAGCAAAACTAGTACCGGTTATCAAAAATTCTGGTCGATTTCTTTTCACTGCGAGGCAAATCTCCAATTTCAACCGGCTTAACTTTTATTGTGATGCCGATTTTAAGTTTGAACATATCGGATATGAGTTTTTCGAGGAGCGCTTTATCAGCCTTTGGTTTTACTTCTACAAAAAGCGTCAATAGGTCTTTACCATTCAGGTGGTCAATCATAACCTGATATTCGCTTGAAGCCTCGGTAAATTGATTGAGCAACTCATCAATTTGACTCGGGAAAATATTGACACCCTTCACTTTGACCATGTCATCAGTGCGGCCGATCAGTGTATCTATGCGCGGGAACAAATTGCCACAAGGACACTCACCAGGCATAACGCGCGTCAAATCATGCGTGCGGTAGCGAATAAGCGGCGCTCCTTGCTTGCGCAACGTCGTTATAACCAGTTCGCCAACTTCCCCATCAGGAACAGTTTCTCCTGTCTTGGGATCTATGATCTCGAAATAAATATAATCGGTCCACATATGCATGCCGCTTTCATGTTCGCAGCTCATGCCAATACCAGGACCGTACACTTCCGTGAGTCCATAAATATCATAGAGCTCAACGCCAAGTTCGTTGGCGATGCGGTTGCGCATTTTTTTGCCCCAACGTTCAGAGCCAATGATTCCCTTTTTGAGATGAATGGACTCTTTAATACCGCGCTTTTCAATCTCTTCCGCAAGGAGCAAGGCATACGAAGAAGTCGCGCACAGTACTGTTGACTGCAAATCTTGCATCATTTTGAGTTGTTTATCAGTGTTACCTGGCCCCATAGGGATGGTCATAGCACCGAGCAATTCAGCCCCTAATTGAAAGCCAATGCCCGCTGTCCAAAGTCCGTAACCGGGAGTGATGTGAATGCGATCTAAGTTAGTAACACCCGCCATCTGGTAGCAGCGCTTGAACATTTCTGCCCAGTCTTTTACGTCTTGATTTGTGTAAGGAATAATTACGGGAGTTCCCGTTGTACCACTTGATGAATGAATACGCACAATATCTTCATCAGGGACCGCTTGAAGGCCAAGCGGATACGCATCGCGCAAATCACTTTTAGAAGTGAAAGGCAACTTTTCGAAATCTTCTTGCGAATTGATGTCTTCGATGTTTATGCCGTGAAACTTACGCTGGTAAAAACCGTTCTCACGCTGAAAAAGTTTAATAAGTTGTTCTTTTATCAGCGCAAATTGCTCGTCAGTCATTCTCATTGGGAGACTCCTTTGCTCCATAGTCCGACAGCTTTTGCGATGGTTCTATACTACCTCAGTTCGCGAGGTCATACCCGACTTTAAGCGCACGCTTATTAAGGTCGACGAATTTTTGGGGCGCAAGAACCTCAATTGTTTCTTCCAATTCTTCAAGCGAACAATCAAGTTTACCCGCTCCGCACGCCGCCCCCACTAGGGCGACGTTAAGCACTTTTGATGATTTCAAGATGTCACGAATTGCCTGACCAGACAAAATGATGACCTGCTGCGGCAAATGGTTGAGCTCATCCAAGTACTCTTCGATGCGATATTCTTTCTTTGTCAGAGCATCTGCAGGACTTTGTACACCCTGATCGCTCACAATCATAACGCCTGTCGGAGCCAAGTAATCACTTACCCGAAGCGCTTCTCCCGGTTCGAACGCGATGATTACATCGGCGTGCCCTTTTCCGATGAGCGGAGAGACCGTGCCATCACCAACGCGCACATGACTCACAACGCTTCCGCCTCGCTGAGCCATGCCAATCGTTTCGGCGGTGCGCACCTTTTTGCCTGCATTCATTGCTGTTTGTGAGATGAGTTTCGAGGCAAAGACGATTCCCTGCCCGCCGATACCTGTAAGGAGACAGTTCATCGCTACATCAGCTCCTTTGATTTCAAGGCGTCAAAGGTGCAGATTTGCTGGCAAAGACCGCATCCATTACAGAGTCCTTGATCAATTTTTACTTTGTCGCCGTCTAACGAAAGCGCGGGACAACCAAGTTGCGTAACGCATCGCAAGCAGCCTGTGCATGCCTCTGCATCAACCACGACCGTTGATACCGATTTAAATAATTGGATGCAGGGAGCTTTAAAAATCACAACAGACACACCTTTAACTCGGAGCGCCTGTTCGACAATAGCCGTAGAACCATCAATATCAAAAGGATTTGCCGTTGTGACAAATGAGACTTTGAGGGCGCCGAGAAGTTCTTCCATATTAAAGCGCGCCGAGGTAGTATTCATCATCGTTTGCGCTGTGCCTGGGTGTGGTTGGCCACCAGTCATAGCCGTCGTCGAATTATCCACCAATATTATGGTGATATCAGTTTGGTTATAAACGGCATTGATAACTCCCGTAATACCTGAAGCAAAAAATGTTGAATCACCAATAAACGCGATATTGTATGCATCGGGCTCTGCCCTATGAAGCCCCTGCGCCATCGTAATTCCCGCGCCCATGCAGAGGCACGTGTCAACCATATCAAGCGGTGCGCTATTACCAAGCGTGTAACAACCAATATCGCCTGAGTAAACGGCCTTTTTGCCTTTTGTCGCACGTTTGACAATATAAAACGACCCGCGATGAGGACAGCCAGCACAGAGCGCTGGCGGACGCACTGGTAGTGCAACTGCAGACTCTGGCGTTACGCGTTCGTTTATGCTACCAAGCCCGAAGAAATCTGTTAGCGTATGGTGAATCGACTCTTGTGAGAGTTCTCCCGCACGCTGAACATTTCCCGTGAGTTTACCCAATATGTTTACTTCGCAATTATGCGTTGCGGCAACCTGCAGCAAGTGACGTTCAATATAGGGGTCAAGTTCTTCAAAGACAAGAACTTCATGAACCTCATCAAAAAACTCTCGCGTCTTCTCTTCTGGAAACGGAAAAGGAGTCGATATTTTGAGTATCCGGGCATTAATATTGAGGTCTTTCAGCGCCTCTTTAACGTAAGCATACGAAATGCCAGATGTGGCGATGCCAAATTTACCTGTTCCCTCTATTGTGTTGAGGTGATCATGCGAAAATTCACTTGAGAGCACATTATTGCGCTCTTCGATGGCCTTATGCGCTTCATATGAAAGTTTGGGGAAAATGACCCACTGCGGACTTTTCGTAAAGCCGCTTATCGCATGATGAGTTTTTTGGCGAAGAGCTATCTGTGCGTAACCGTGGCACACGCGTGTTGTTGGACGAATAAAAACGGGCGTGTGGTACTTTTCCGAGAGTTCAAAGGCCTCAAATACCATGTCATAGGCCTCTTCTGGCGTACTCGGGTCAAAAAGAGGCACTTTGCTAAATTCAGCAAAGGTACGCGTATCCTGCTCGGTTTGAGAAGATATGGGGCCTGGATCATCGGCAACGATAATAACCATCCCACCCTTAACACCAAGATATGAAAGGCTCATCAAGGGATCAGAAGCAACGTTGAGCCCGACTTGTTTCATGGTCACAATGGTTCGAGCTCCCGCCATTGAGGCTCCCGCTGCTACCTCCATGGCCGCTTTTTCATTGATAGACCATTCAACATAAGATTCGTCATCGCGAATCTTTGCGAATGTTTCAATAATTTCGGTTGAGGGAGTGCCTGGGTAACCACAGGCGATATTGACACCAGCAGCGTATGCGGCGTAAGCGATTGCTTGATTACCCATCAAAAATTTTGTTTGCATTCCTCATCCATTCAAATATTTACCTATAACGAGTATAAACAAACTTTTAGACAAATAAAAAAGGGATGGCTGAGCCATCCCTTTAAAAGGTGTATCGCTTACTACCTAGCCACGAATGCCAAGTTTTGCGATAAGCGTACGGTAATCCTCGATGTTGCGATTCTTAATGTAATTAAGAAGGCGACGACGCTGACCAACGAGCTTCAAAAGGCCACGGCGTGTGTGGTGATCGCCTTTGTGTGACTTCAAGTGCTCAGTCAAGTCTTTAATGCGCTGAGTCAAGAGTGCTACTTGAACCTCTGCTGAACCAGAGTCATTTGCATCCTTGCCGTACTCTGCCATAATTGCAGCTTTGACTTCTTTAGTGAGAGCCATAAGTTACCTCATTTCTGCACCTCGGTGCATTCGCCTAAGTCTGAGTAAAAGGACGAGGCATCCAAAAACCCGGAACCTAGGTAATTAAAACAACTTTGTAAGTATAGCGAGTGTTTTCGAACAGCGCAACTATTGAGCAATCCTGCGCGAACCAGGCGAGTAAAGTTCAACGCCCTCTTCGCAGAGCGAACACTCGCTTGCTTCCCATGATTTAATATCAAGGGCGAGCAAGGGATAAAACGGCTTTGAGAACTTCTTATCTCCCCCACGGTCAATCAATGACACGATACCCTCGACACTTCCCCCGGCGGCTTCAACAACTTCGATGACCTCTTGAACACTTCCCCCTGTTGTCACTACATCTTCAGCAACGAGAAATTTCTCTCCGGGCATAATTTCAAACGCACGCCGAAGCGTCATTGCACCGTTAACGCGCTCAGCGAAAATGAAGCGCTTATCGAGAGCTGAGGCTATCGCATAGCCAAACACCAACCCGCCGACAGCTGGAGCAATCACGCCATCAATTTCAATATCTTGGGGTAAGCGCTGGACTGCTTCTCCTGCAAGAAGATTGGTGTCTTTCGGGTACTCGCATAAACGAGCGCACTGACAGTAGGTATCACTGTGTCGTCCGCTTGTTAATTGAAAATGACCTTTTAAAACCGCATGTCGTTTCAGTAAGACATCCATTATTTCTTCGTTATTCATTACACGCCTCTTTCATTTCTTCAAGAATGTCCAATATTGCCTGAGCCTTATCATTGGCCGCGGTAATGGGCCTTCCGATAACGAGATGGGTTGAGCCGTTTTTCAGCGCTTGAGATGGTGTCGTAATGCGCATTTGGTCGTTTGCCGCAGCCCACTGAGGACGCACGCCCGGTGTCACAATCAAGGCATCATCACCGAGCGTTTCGCGAACCAACGCAGACTCCAGCGGAGAACACACAACGCCATCCGCCCCCGCCGCATAGGCAAGTTGGGCCAATCGTTTCACGTGTTCACCTGAAGAACTCTCAATACCAAGTGCATGAAGCGCATTATCGTCGAGTGACGTAAGCACGGTCACTGCAAGAAGTTTGGGAGCAGACTTATGCGCCAGTTTAGCTCCCTCATCGAGCCCCTCGCGTGCCGCGGCAATCATGTCAGATCCGCCGCTTGCATGAATAGTGACCATATCGACGCCTAGTTGCGCAAGTTGGAAGGCGGCCCCTCTGACCTGATGAGGAATGTCATGTAACTTTAAATCGAGAAATATTTTATAGCCATACTCTTGCACCTGACGCACGAGTTGCGGGCCTTCGGCATAAAAATTCGTCATTCCAATTTTGACCCAAGAAACCGTACCCTTGAGTTCACGTGCCCACCAAAGCAAATCTTGTGTTGACCCATCAAGCGCAACAATCAAATTATCCTTAGGATCATACTGTTTCAAAGTTATACCTCTCACTGTTATATCTCTTTAAGCGCGCCGACTAGGTCTGATACATTTTCAATATCATGCAGGGCGCAAAATTCTTTGAGTTCAATCAACGCTTTATCTGTCGCGAAGGGATCTTTAAAGTTCGCCGTACCAAGGGCGACCATCGTCGCGCCAGCAAGCATAAACTCCACGACATCGATGCCCGTCGTTGCTCCGCCAAGGCCAATCAAAGGAACAGACACTGCACGAGAAACCTCATGAACCATACGTAAGGCAATTGGCTTGATAGCGGGTCCCGAAAGTCCACCCACTTTGCGCTTCAAAATTGGCTTAAAACGATGTGCATCTATCGCCATGCCTAAAACGGTATTTATGAGTGAAATTCCATCAGCACCTGCGGCTTCGACGCTTCGAGCAATTTCAGCAATATCAGTCACATTCGGCGTCAATTTTGCGATAAGCGGCTTTTTAGTAAGGGGGCGCACACGCTCCACGACTTGTGCCGCAACTTTGGGGTCCGTTCCAAATGACATACCGCCGTTATCCACGTTGGGACAAGAAATGTTGAGTTCATACATACCAACACCATGATGGTCTTCAAGTTTTTCAATAACACGAGCGAACTCATCAATTTCGTGGCCACACACATTGACAATGACCTTTGCCTCGGGAGCATGGCTCTGCAACCACGCCAGATCATGATGAATAAAATGGTCTACGCCGGAATTTTGAAGCCCAATGGAATTGAGCATACCTGAAGAAACCTCGGTAATGCGCGCCCCCTCATTACCCGCCCACGCTACAGGTGAGACACCTTTTGTGGTAAGCGCACCAAGCTGTGCGAGATCAACAAAGTCGGCATACTCACGCCCTGAACCAAAGGTGCCTGAGGCAACTGTTAGCGGGCTGCATAACTCCAGACCCGCGAAAGAAATTCTCGTATTAATGGATTGAGGATCGAGCAACGTCATCAAACTCCAAATCTTCGCTCAAGAAAATAGGCCCATCAACACACACTTTTTGCGGACCCTGTTTTGTTGCGACATTGCACGACAGACATGCGCCAATGCCACAAGCCATCAATCTTTCAAGTGAAACATAGGTCGCTACCTGAAAGTTTGCACACACAGCAACAACCGCGCGTTGCATAATTTCAGGACCACAGACATAGACGACTGAATACTCGCCAGATTGGAGTGAATTTTTTACCGGCTCAGTGATAAGGCCATGAAAGCCGAGCGAACCATCGTCCGTCGCAAATTCGATATCGCGCCTTATACTCTCATGAAAACCGCGCCCAATAACCAAAGAGTCCGTTCTTCCCGCTTGAATAAAATGAAAATCAGTGCCTGCCTCGAAAAGTTCATGAGCAAGCATACCAAGCGGCGCAGCACCAAGTCCGCCTCCCACTAAAAGCGCTTTTGAACCTACGGCCGGATGGGGCCATGAGTTTCCGCAGGGGCCGATTACACTCATTGATTCATCATGCGTTTTTTTCTGAGTAAGAAGTTCAGTTCCCTTACCCACAACGGCATACATAATGCATATTTCGTCTTGGCGAATTTGGCAAACGCTGAAAGGACGCCGAAGAGTAAGATACTCATCGATGAGAAGGTGTACAAACTGCCCAGCCCTCAAGAGATGGGCCATTTTAGGCGCGCGGAGTACGACCATCCACACCCTAGGCGCAATCTCAACGTTGCTCACAACTTCAACGTTCTCAACGTGCTTGTGCTCATGTTGAGATGTTTGACACATTAGTACTCGACTCCTTCAAGCACGTTGAACTCTTGGATAGGACATACATCAAGCTCTCCTCGTGCGCGTGCGCCAATTGCTGATACAAGCGCCTCAGCAGCGGAAAGTGTTGTCACGTTGGTGACACCATGCCGAATAGCTGCGGCGCGGATATGATAACCGTCACTGCGTGTGCCTTGGCCAAAGGGCGTATTAATTACCAAGTCAATTTTTCCATTGGTTATTTCGTCGACAATATTGGGGCGGCCCTCATGTTTTTTGAGAACAGTCCGCACAGGAATGCCAGCGGCAGCAATAGCCTTTGCAGTACCCGAAGTCGATACAATATCAAAGCCCAAATACGCAAGCGATTGGGCGATATGCACAATATTGCGCTTATCGCGATCGCAGACTGATAAAAATGCCGCGCCTTTTTCAGGCATCGAGTAATCAATCGACAGTTGGCTTTTAGCGTACGCACTGGGGAAATCTTTACCGCTTCCCATGACTTCACCTGTTGACTTCATTTCAGGACCGAGCACTGAGTCGGCACCAGGGAACCTACCAAAAGGCATGACCGCTTCTTTAACGCAATATCGCTCAAACGTGCGCGTACGATCGTTTGGCAAGTTCATGTCAGCGAGCTTTTCTCCCGCCATAACACGCGCCGCTATCTTGGCGAGAGGCACACCCGTTGCTTTTGATACAAACGGAATGGTGCGGCTTGCACGGGGGTTAACCTCGATAACATATATCGCAGCATCTTTAACCGCGAACTGTACGTTCATGAGGCCATAAACTCCCAAGCGAAGCGCCAGAGCGTGAGCATGATCCTTAATGCGCTCAACGGTGTCTTGAGCGAGCGTATAAGGAGGAATGCAACAGGCAGAATCTCCCGAGTGAATTCCTGCTTCTTCAATGTGCTCCATAACGCCGCCAATGTAGACGTCAGTGCCATCACAAACCGCATCTAAGTCAACCTCAATAGCGCCTTCTAAGAATCGGTCGAGCAAAACAGGGTGATCGGGTGAAATCTTTGTGGCTTCCTCCATGTACTTTTCGAGATACCTCTCGTCATAGGCAATGACCATGCCTCTTCCGCCCAACACATAGCTTGGACGAACCAACAAAGGAAATCCGATAGTGCGAGCTACCTCAAGGGCTTCTTCAAAGCTATTGGCGGTACCAGCAGCAGGATATAAAATGCCGAGCTCATCGAGAATGGCAGAAAAACGCTTGCGGTCTTCAGCGAGATCGATTGCTTCAGGCTTTGTTCCTAAAATCGTAACGCCGCTATTCTCTAAATCACGCGCCAACTTTAAAGGAGTTTGGCCACCAAAAGTCACGAGTACCCCTTCAGGCTTTTCACGATCAACAATATCCATGACATCTTCGTAAGTGAGCGGTTCAAAGTAGAGGCGATCTGACGTGTCGTAGTCTGTCGAAACCGTTTCGGGGTTGCAGTTAACCATAACCGTCTCATAGCCCTTATCAGAGAGCGCGTAAGCAGCATGAACACAGCAGTAGTCAAACTCAATACCTTGCCCAATGCGGTTAGGACCAGCTCCCAAAATCAAGACACGCGGCTTAGTAGCTGGTGAAACCTCATCTTGCTCATCATAGGTTTTGTAATAATACGGCGTGAAAGATTCAAACTCGGCTGCGCAGGTATCCACAGATTTAAAGGAAGGCGTTACGCCTAAAGCTTTACGCACACTGCGAACCGTGGAAGCGTCACTATGAGTGAGATATGCTATCTGTTCGTCGCTGAGGCCCTGCTTTTTTGCTGACAGAAGTTCATCTCGTCCGAGAGCAGAGAGTTCGCAATCGGCAAGACGCTTTTCGGCTGCAACAATTTTCTCAATTTCGCGCAAAAACCAGGGATCAATATTTGTCAGAGTGTGAATCTCCTCGACGGACCGACCTCTACGCATTGCTTCTGCGATAAAGAAGATTCTCTTTTCATTGGGAATAGAGAGGCCTTGATCAAACGTATGCTCATCAAAGTCGTCTTTTCCATCGCAGCCTAAACCGAAGCGACCATTTTCAAGAGAGCGCATCGCCTTACCGAGCGCCTCATTAAACGTACGGCCAATGGCCATAACCTCGCCCACAGATTTCATACGCGTCGTAAGTGTTTCGTCGGTACCACGGAACTTTTCAAACGCCCAGCGCGGCACTTTCACAACAGTGTAGTCAATCGAAGGCTCAAAACAAGCAGGCGTCTTTTTGGTTATGTCGTTATCAATCTCATCAAGCGTGTAGCCAACAGCCAACTTAGCCGCGATTTTTGCAATGGGAAATCCCGTTGCTTTCGACGCAAGTGCTGAGGAGCGAGAAACGCGGGGGTTCATTTCGATAACTGTCATGCGGCCATCCGCGGGATTCAAGGCAAACTGAACGTTACTTCCTCCCGTTTCAACACCAATTTCACGCAAAATCGCGAGGCTTGCGTCGCGCATTCTTTGATACTCTTTGTCGGTGAGCGTCTGAGCTGGTGCGACCGTAATGGAGTCTCCCGTATGAACACCCATTGCGTCAAAATTTTCAATGGAGCAAACAATAACGGCGTTATCGTTTTTATCGCGCATGACCTCCATTTCAAATTCTTTCCAACCGATTACGCTTTCTTCAATAAGCACTTCATGAACTGGCGAGAGCGCTAGACCGTGGGCAACAATGTCAACAAATTCATCATGATTGTAGGCAATTCCGCCTCCAGCTCCGCCCATAGTAAATGAGGGACGAATTACCGCCGGAAAGCCCAACTCTTCAACAAACTCTCGCGCATCTTTGAGCGAATAAGCATAACCATGGCGAGGAACTTCAAGGCCAATGCGTCCCATAGCCTCAGCAAACAGCTTACGATCCTCACCTTTCTTGATGACATCAATATCAGCGCCAATAAGTTCAACGCCGTACTTCTCAAGAATGCCCGCTTCGGCACACTCGATGGCGCAGTTGAGACCCGTCTGACCGCCCAAAGTAGGAAGCAAGGCGTCGGGGCGCTCACGCTCGATAATTTTTTCCACGAATTCAGGAGTAATGGGTTCAATGTACGTTTTCGAAGCAAGACCTGGGTCCGTCATAATCGTCGCGGGATTTGAATTGATGAGGATGACTTCATAGCCATCCTCTTTCAAAACCTTACATGCTTGCGCGCCCGAATAATCAAACTCACAGGCCTGACCAATGACGATTGGTCCTGAACCAATAACAAGAATCTTTTTTATATCTAATCTTTTAGGCATAAATGTTAGGGCACCACCATTACATAGACGGGAGCTACACGGATAATTTCTTGCGTTGTTGAACCAACAATCAGTTCGCTCAAAAGCGTTTTAGAGTTGCATCCAATAACAATGCCGGTTGCATTCGAATCTTTAACTTCGTCCAAAATTTCGTCAATAACCTTACCCTGACGCACAACAGGAACTGCATTTATTCCCACGTCCTCAAGCATCTTGCAAAAAGCAGAGAGCCTAAACTCTTGCTCAGAGACGGCAGACTTCAAATCTTGTCCCTTAGGGAGTTCTTCAATCACATTGAGAAGGCGAACCTCCCCCACCGATTCGGGCTCGAAACGCGTGCATTGCAAAACTGCGCGCGCTGAGGCTGCAGAATAATCAACAGGAACGACAAGCTTCTTCGACCACTCAAGTGAGGAGAGCTCAACATCTTCTTTGTCAACGATTAAATCATCACGCACCATAAGTGTCGGCGCCTTTTGTCCAAACGCAATATCTTCTGAAAGCGAGCCCGTAAACAAACGTGCCAACTTCGATTTGGCCGTGGTACCAACCACCACAACATCAACATTTTCTGCACGAACAAGTTTGAGAATCTCATACGAAGGGTTGCCCGTGACAACGCGCAGTGAAGTTTCGATACCTGCTTGGCGAATGGGCTCTGCCAAAATGTTGAGTTTATTTTTTGCATCATCAAGCGTTTTCGAAATGACGGGTCCCTCAAGACCAGAAGTATCGACGACGTGAACGAGGATGCATCTTACGATCCCCCGCTCGCGTGTGCCCGCACAAAAGTCCATGAGTTTGGGCGTGTAATCATCAAAATCTGTTGGAATAAGCATAGTTCGTTTCATTAGTACTCCTTTCGATTTATGACTGATTCTTTTCCATAAGGTCGATAAATTTACCGAACAAATAATGGGCATCATGAGGGCCAGGTGCTGCCTCGGGATGATATTGCACCGAATAAGCTTGCTTCTCAAGCAGTTCAATACCTTCAACAGAATTATCGTTGAGGTTTATATGGGTCAATTTTATAGGGCCATGATTTTTTGAAATAACCACGGGCGCACTTCCGCTACGTGCCCAACCTTTAAGATCATCAACAGGAATGCCACGTTTTTCACAGTCTGCGTCAAGATGGCCAATTGAGCCGAAATCGACGCAGAAACCATGGTTCTGCGCAGTAATTTCTACACGACCTGTATCGAGATTTTTGACGGGATGGTTTCCTCCGCGATGTCCATATTTCAATTTATATGTTTTCGCACCGACCGCGAGCGAAAGCATTTGATGGCCAAGGCAAATACCAAAAATGGGCACCTGACCAATAAGACTTGAAACCGTCTCATATAAGTAATCCAAAGGCTCAGGATCTCCTGGACCATTTGCCAGAAATACACCATCGGGATTCATCGAGAGAATGTCTTGCGCTGAGGTGTTCGGAGCGACAACCGTCACCTTACAGCCCAACGACGAAAGATTTCTAAGAATATTGTATTTAATTCCCGAGTCAAACGCGACGACGCGGAAACGTTCTTTGGTCGGTTCGCCAAAGTCATAACAATGTAGTTCGCTTGGTTCATTTGCGCCAAACTCATACGCCTTGCCGTAGGCAACCGTAGAGATAAGGTCTTGACCAACGAGGCCTGGTTCCGCTTTAGCCTTTGCTATGAGTGACTCATGATTGCAATCTTCTGTGGAAATACAAGCGTTCATGGCGCCCGATTCTCTCAGCGTGCGCACGAGTGCCCGTGTATCGATTCCTTCAATGCCCACAACGTTATGTGCAGCGAGATACTCGGGAAGTGATTGCTCGCTTCTCCAGTTCGAAGGTTCAAAACACATTTCGCGTACGACAAAACCGCGCGCGAAAACACTGCGCGACTCATTGTCGAATTTATTAGTTCCATAATTTCCGATTTGTGGCATGGTCATCGTGATAATCTGACCAGCATAAGAGGGGTCAGAAAGAATCTCTTGGTAGCCCGAAAGCGAGGTGTTAAAACACAACTCACCCGTTGCTTCACCTTGGGCGCCACAGGCAAATCCCTCATACACATCGCCATTTTCTAGCGCCAAAAAAGCTCGTTGCTTTTCTTTCATGAAGCAATCACCTTTCCATCTTGTAGTGTATGATACCCGTTGACAATCACGTCAGTGACAACGCCATACAATTTTTTTCCAATAAAGGCGCTGTTTTGAGCGCAAGAGGCAAAACTGCCCGCTTTAAATGTTTTCGTCTTTGTTGGGTCAAAGATAGTGAGATCAGCTTGGGATCCAACTTCAATTTTTACCGGGCGCAATCCTAAAAGAGTACGAGGATTTATTGCCATTACCTCTACCAAGCGTTCCAAAGACATTCTCTGCGATTTGACAAGATTCGTATATACGAGTGGAAGCGCTGTTTCATACCCAATTGACCCATACGCAGCATTTTCAAATTCAACTTCTTTTTCTTGAGAAGCGTGAGGTGCATTATCCGTCGCCACGACGTCAATAGTCCCGTCGATAAGCGCCGCAATAAGCGCCTCTTGATCCTCGATGCTACGCAACGGTGGATTTACCTTGAGATTCGTGTCATAGGAATCATCAAGATCCGTCTCATTAAGAAAAAGATGATGGGGAGTGACTTCTCCACTCACACGCAGATTTTGAGCCTTTGCGGCGCGCAACGCGTCAACACCGTGCCGCGAAGAAAGATGCGCAACATGAACGCGTCCCCCCGTTAGGCGTGCAAGGTGCATATCGCGCGCAACCATGACGCTTTCGGATTCGCCTGGTTGACCTGGAAGTCCGAGCTTCGTGGAAGCAATTCCCTCGTTTACGCAACCGTTTCCTGCTAGAGTCTCGTCCTCACTATGCGCAACAAGGAGCACATCAAACATTTTTGCGTAGTCGAGTGCGGCGCGCATCATTTTTGCTGACTGAATGCCACGACCATCATCGCTAAAGGCGCATGCGCCTGCTTGTTTCATATCGTACAGTTCGGCCAACTTCTTGCCAGCGAGCTCTTGGGTAATCGCACCGAAGGGGTGCACGCGGCAGAAACTCTGCTCCTGAGCGCGTTTGACGATGTATTCAATAACCGAAGCGTTATCGGCAACAGGATCGGTATTAGGCATACAGCAAATATCGGTGTAGCCACCCATAAGCGCCGATTTCGCGCCCGAAGCGATAGTCTCCTTGTACTCAAAACCAGGCTCGCGAAGATGACCGTGCATATCAACGATTCCTGGGATAACGATTTTCTCTTGGCAGTCAATCTCTACGCCTTTTGGAATCGAAAGATTTTTACCGATTTCAGCGAAAACTCCGTCACGAATGACGAGATCAAGGATCTCATTCACACCCGTTTGAGGGTCACAGACATGTGCGTTCTTAAGCAGTAATGCCACTTTCCTCACCGCCTAACATCAGATACATTATTGCCATGCGTACCGCGACGCCGGCGCTCACTTGATCAAGAATTTTAACGCGAGGGTCGGAAACAACTTCTCCGGCGATTTCTACTCCCCGGTTAATGGGGCCTGGGTGCATAATGAACGCGTTTTTAGAAAGTTTTTGAGCGCGCTTTTCATCAATACCGTAAAGCATTGAATATTCTCGAGCAGACGGTATGCTGCTGCCATCAGCACGTTCTTTTTGAATTCTTAAGAGATACAAAATATCGAGGTCCTGAATACAGGCATCAAGGCTTGTATTTACGCTCGCTCCTAAAAGTTCTGGTTGAGAAGGCAGATAGGTTGGAGGCGCGATGAAAATCACTTCTGCCCCGAGCGCATTTAGGGCAGGCGCAAGAGAGCCAGCAACGCGTGAGTGAACAATGTCTCCCACGATGCCGATTGTTTTGCCCTTAATATCGCCTACCAGTTTCCGCATCGTATAAAGGTCAAGAAGCGTTTGAGTGGGATGCTGATGAATACCATCGCCACCGTTCACTATATGGCTGTCCATATTCTGGGCAAGTATTCTTGGCGCGCCGCCAAATTTATGACGAATGACGAGCAAGTCGCACGCCATGGCATTGAGCGTTTGAGCGGTGTCTTGCAGTGACTCACCCTTCACTGTTGAAGACGCCGAGCCCGTCATGTTAATCGCATCTGCCCCGAGACGCTTGGCCGCAATTTCAAAACTCGTGCGCGTGCGCGTCGATGGTTCAAGAAAAAGATTAATGATGGTGCGGCCTCGCAAGGTTGGAAGCTTTTTAATCGAACGCTTATTAATCTCCTCAAAACTTTGAGCGGTTGTAAGAATCGACTCAATATCGCCTTTTGAAAGATTATCGATAGTTAAAAGATTATGAGTGCTCAGCATAGTTGCTCACCTGCTGTCTCAAAAATGTCGACGCCCGTGTGATCATCAAGAGGCTCGAGATACACTTTGACCGTCTCGCTATGCGAGGAAGGAATGTTTTTTCCGACATAGTCAGCACGAATCGGCAATTCGCGATGGCCACGGTCAACAAGCACCGCAAGCTGAACCGCGCGTGGTCGACCAAAATCCATAACAGCGTCAAGCGCGCAACGTATGGTGCGGCCGGTAAACAAGACATCATCTACGAGTACGATGACTTTGTCGTCAACAGGAAAAGGAATATTGGTCTGATGTATTTGCGGAGCTACTCGCACAGCTACGTCATCACGATAAAACGAGATATCAAGGGTACCAACGGGAACCTGAGTGCCTTCGATTTGCCCAATTTCATGAGCAAGACGCTTTGCGAGCACATCTCCGCGCGTCAAAATACCCACCAGCGCAATGTCGCGAGCGCCCTTATTGGCTTCAATGATTTCGTGGGCAATTCGTTTGAGAGATCGGGCAATTGAAGCACCGTCCATCAACGATGTTTTGGGCTCATTTGCATCCATAAAAAGCCTCCAATGAAAAAACGCCATGACTCGCGAGGGAGCATGGCATCAACATAGGCTTTAAGAATATCGCATAAGTGCGATCAAGATATTTCTTAGTATGTCAGGTGCCTTACCAGCCTCACGGGACTAGATTAAAGGTCTTGACTAGTGTAACACGCAAAGAAACCTCTTACAACAGCACTTGAGCGATTCTTACAAAACTAAAAGGAGAGCGCACGTAATAACCGTTCCGAGCAATATCCCCCGAGAAATCCCCTGAGATGTCACTCCCCCATCATGCTGAGCAATAAGATGTGGCACGCTTGCCGCAATAAGCATTGAGAGCAAAAAGCCGATATACCATGACCCCTTAAGGACCACAATGCTGATAACGGCAAAAGTTATCACAATAAAAATGAGAAAGAACAGATCTTCGTTGCGATATGTTCCGCACAACTGTTTGCTTCGTGGAGCCATAGGTAAATCTTTGCCAAGACCAGCGGCAAATACGGTAGTCAAACACCCTATTCCTACGCTCATCAAAAGCGGCAAATATGAATGACGTTCAAAAGCAGTATACGCAAGACTCAAAAACCCAATAAGAAGGGACGCGTCAAACCAAGAAAATCGCGCAGTCGCACTATTAAAAAAACCGCGCAACAACCCCACAAAGGCACACACAACCAGAGCTCCCGCAATAACGTTGCTCTGAAACACAAATGACCCAATCATGCCAAGCACCATGAGCACAAAGCCCACAAAGAGCCCCACAAAAGGAAGGAATAGCGCTGCTTCAAAAAACCGAACTCGCGATACTCGGTCACTTTGATAATCTGTTCTCACGCAAAAAGCAGAACGCAGAGCAGCAAAAAATGAAGTCGTATAGTGTCCTGATCTTTTTAGTTGTCGTGAAGTCATCTCAATCCCTAGTTCATACAAGCATATTTACATGAAGCCCGCGCCCGTTAGGCGTCCGTAATGGCTTTCTTCAAAATGTCTACTTCTTCTTGCGTTAATTGTCGAACATGCCCGAGGGGTAAACTCCCTAACTCTATGCCAGCAAACGTATGACGATGAAGAGCAATGACAGGCAAATGAAGCGCCTGACACATCCGTCGCACCTCACGCTTTTTTCCTTCATGAATTGTGAGGTCGAACATAGTTGTTGTGCGCATTTGCTCAATATGCCCTACGCGCGCTGGCGCGGTGACTCCGTCATCAAGTTGCACCCCTTCGCTCAATTGCGCTATCCGAGCGGGAGTCAGCATTCCCTCAACCGTCACTTGGTACGTTTTTTCGACTTTATTTTTGGGATGAAGAAGCTCATGACCAAGGTGTCCGTCGGTGGTGAAGAGAAGAAGACCTGTTGTGTCCTCGTCCAAGCGACCGACAGGAAACAAACTGGGATATTCATCAAGAGGGAGATATTCTTCGACGGTTGTGCGATCAAAAGGATCGCCCATGCTTGAAATGACTCCCGTCGGCTTATTGAGCATAAACGTCACATTTTCCTCAACAAGTGATACGGGCTTATTGTCGAGGGTGACAACGTCAATGCTAGGCGTGACTTTGCAGCCCTGGTCGGTGACGATGGCGCCATTAACCGCGACGCGTCCTTGCTCAATTATCCGTTCACTAGCGCGACGCGAAGCCACGCCAGCGCGAGCCAAGTATTTCTGGAGACGCATAGGCTCCATTAGTCGACCTCAACAATTTCCTCATCGAAGTCAATAGTTGTCGCGTCATACTCGGCCACATCAATATCCTCGAGAGTATCCTGATGCTCATCCTCAACACCCAAGCGATGTTTGATGACTTGCTGCGTCGCGTCATCGGGAGCAAAGTCTTCAAGAGGCGGCAAATCGTGCAAATCTTTAAGCCCAAACTTCTCAAGAAAGGTTCGGGTTGTCACATACAAAATCGCGTTACCTTGATTTTTGTCTCGCCCCGACTCACGAATGAGGCCTTTTTCAACAAGCGAAGAAATGACACCTTCAGAATTAACACCACGAATAGCGTTCACACCATTGCGCGTGACTGGTTGGTGATACGCAATTACCGCAAGCGCTTCGAGAGCGGCCTGTGACAAGCGACGCGTATCCCATGAAAGGACATATGACTCAATTAGCTCGTGATAAGCAGGATGGGTAAAAAGACGCCACCCTCCCGCAACCTCGCGCAATTGAAAACCGCGATTCTGCTCGCGATACTCCTCTGCGAGTTCTACTAAGACGCTGTCGATATCGCCGCTAGAAGCATCAAGCACTTCGGCAAGTTTCGCGCCAGACACGGGTTCATCACTCACAAACAAAAGTGCCTCAAGAGCACCCTTAAGGTTATTCATACTCGTCGTAACCTTCCTCTATGCCAAGCATTTTTGCCTGGTCATCATCGAGTTTGTCTATCAAAATATCGCCAAATAGCGCATCTTGAGTGAGCGAACAAATACCTCGCTTATACAGTTCAAGAAGCGCAAGAAAAGTGACGACTACAATTTCTGGAGAAGCGTCTGCCGCGATAATCTCACTAAACGAAAGATGCGATTCGTTGTGAAGACGGCGGCGAATTGACTCTGCTTTTGTTTCGAGCGACAAGGGTATCGCCGCGATATGCTCGGCCTCAAGAAGAAAAACTTCACGTTTAAAGGCCAAGTCAGCACAAATTGTAGCTAGGTTATGAAGCGTCACACCAGCCAAATAGTCAGGCATGAGATTCAGATACTCTTTTTCGAGTCCCGCGCTACGCGGATGCATACGACCTTCGGATTCGAGGCGTAGCGACAATTCACTTGCCACATTTTTAAACTGCTTATACTGAATCAGTCGCTCTACCAGAATGGTACGCATCTCCATCGGAGATAAATCGTCTAACTCCGTGCCCACATACATCTCTTGCTTAGGCATCAAAGAATGCGCCTTAATTTCAATGAGTGTTGCGGCAAGCAACAAAAATTCACTGGCAACTTCGAGATCATGAAGAGCACGCAGGTATCGAAGTTTTTTCTCCTCTGAACTTTACAAGTTCATTTTCTTTCATCTGCTCGATATGCTCAATATAGTTATCAGTAATCTCGGTCAGAGAAATAGCATTGATATCGAGCTTTTGACGCGACACCAAATCAAGGAGCAAATCAAAGGGCCCCTCGAAGACTTCAGTTTTTACTGAATAGTTGCTCACAAATATCCTTAGACAAATGAAGGGGCGCTTGCATCGCCCTCAGCATCGATTACGACGTCCTTCGTCAACGCGCTTCTTGAGTCGAGGCCGATAAGTTCGCGTGCCATTGCCACAGTATTTTGAGCAATGGGACGAGCCTTAAGTGCGCCCGCCTCAAGTACTTCGCGCGCAAAATGTGGGTCTTTAGAGAGTTCAGCGCGACGTGCTTGGAAATCAGCGAGATACTCAACCAACTCCTTGGCGATAACCTTCTTGTGAGCCACACAGCCACACGTTGCCTCACGGCAATCAGTTTCCCACTGAGCAATCTCGCTTTCAGGTGCAATGAGTTTGTGAATTTGATGCAGGGGGCACACGTCAGGGTTGCCAGGGTCGGTCTTGAGCTTGCGGGCTGGGTCGGTCATAAATCCCATAATAGTCTTCGTGATATCTTCAGGGGTGTCGGAAATGTAGATTGAGTTACCATAGCTCTTTGACATTTTTCGTCCGTCAGAACCAGGAACACGCGCGCCCTCTTTGGCAATCAATGCCTGAGGCTCAATGAGGAAGTTGCCGTAACAACGGTTGAAGCGGCGCACAATCTCGCGCGTCAACTCGAGATGAGGCAGTTGGTCCTCTCCTACTGGGACACAGTCTGCCTGCATAATCGCGATATCAGCAGCCATGAGCGAAGGATACAAAAAGAACCCGACGTTGCCTAAATCCTTCTCAGATATTTGAGCTTTTTGCTCTTTATAACTGGGTGTGCGCTCAAGCCACGTCATAGGGAGCACCATATTAAAATACAGGTCAAGCTCGCAGACTTCTGGAATATCACTTTGGCGATAAATGGTGCATTTATCAGGGTCGAGACCAGCCGCGCACCAATCAAGCACCATTTCTTCGGTATATTGCGCAATTTTTCCGGAGTTTTGCCATTCGCTCGTCAAAGCATGAAGGTCAGCAACAAAATAATAGGCGTCATGAGACTCCTGAAGCGCGAGCATATTTTGAAGATTGCCAAACCAGTGGCCCAAATGAAGTTTGCCAGTTGGACGATAACCTGTGACGATGCGAGAGCGAGACATAAACACTTCCATTCAAATAGTGAAAACTAACAGTAATCTATAATACCGTATTCAAAGCTCTCTTTAGGTTTGTTGCCCTAGAATCCCACCAGCAATTTCAGAAGAGGTAATGCGGTGATATTGAGGTAGCCCTCAAATAAGCTAGGGAAAAAGTATGAAATCCCGATGACGATGACAAAACCATACGGTTCAATACTATGGTAGATATCACGAACTTTAGTAGGGAGGAATCGCTGCAGTACTCGCGAGCCATCGAGAGGTGGTATGGGAATCAAATTGAAGAATGCCAAAACCAAATTCATCATGGCGGCGTAATACAGTAGAGATACCACAACCAGCATAAAGGAGCTACTTAGTGACCCGAACATTATGCACGCACGCGCAATCAAGCCTGTCACTATGGCCAGAAGGATATTGGTCGCGGGTCCAGCAATTCCAGTAATGAGCATACCTCTGCGCTCATTGTGAAAATTGCGCGGGTTAATGGGCACTGGCTTAGCATAACCGAAAGCAAAATTACCCCCCGACAGAAGCAACATCAGTGCCGGCATAATAACCGTGCCGAAAGGGTCAACATGCTTAAGAGGGTTAAGCGAAAGACGGCCACTGAACTTAGCGGTTGAGTCGCCCATAAGATACGCGGCGTAACCATGTGAAATCTCATGAAGAACAATCGAACCAAACAAAATCATTAAACGCGCTGCCCAGAGCGCAATGTTCGCAAGAGTAAAACCCTGCAATACGTCAGTCATAATTACTCCTCCATGAGACGCTGTGTTGAATCTTCTAAAGCATAGCCAAAGCGTCGCACAAAATCGAGCGCTCGGTCTTTACGTGTTGGATCGTCTTGAAAAGACAAATCGTGCAACACGCGAATAAGACCTTTTTGTAAATCCTCATACCCTCTAAACGGGTCAAAAATTTCGTGCGTTTTTGCATCGTAGGCAATTGCGTTGATGGTAAAGTCTCGACGCGCCAAATCCCACTGTATCGGAATATTGTCAAAAGAAACATGGGGATAGATGTTTCCTGGCGTATAGTCCTCAGCGCGCAATTGAGCCAAGTCGAACTCAACACGCGTCGATGATGTCGCGTCAGTAAACGCTATACGGGCTGTATGCAGGTGTGTGTTTTCCATGACAACCGTACAGCTACCCTCTGCGCGAATAAGCCCCATGAGCAACGAAAACTCTCCCGAAAAAGCAATATCAATATCTGTTTTGCTCGTTGCCTTATTTCGATACGTATCTCGCACAACTCCACCGACAACATAGAAGTGAAAACGTCCACTCATATGTCCAAATTTCGTGATACTTGATAACTTATCAAGAACTAAGCCAACCGTAAAAGGAAAATCAATAAGGGTAATGTTTTTTGGGAGCAATTCTTCTGTCATTGATTAACGCGCCAACCATTCTTCAATACTTTGTCCTACAGTGCTAAACGTGTCTCCCCCAATGAGAATTTTTGCATGAGGATATGGACAATACCATAAAGCAGGCACAAATTCACGCGTATGGTCTGTGCCCTTAAAACGCGGATCGCATCCATGGTCCGCCGTAATAACCAGCAAATCATCGTCGGTAAGAGTATCGAGGAAATCCCCCAGCCACTCATCAAAAACCTCAAGGCCATGGGCATAACCTAAAGAATCTCGGCGATGCCCCCACAACATGTCGAAATCAACAAGATTGGTAAATATCAATCCTTCTTTTTGCGTTGTCGCTAGTTGTGCGGTTGCTGCCATACCCTCTTCATTTGAATGAGTTGACACTGAAGCACTGAGCCCTTGAGCGGAAAATATATCTGATATTTTCCCCACGCCCGTCACGTCAACACCAGCACTTATTAGATGATCGAGTACCGTTGACGAGAAAGGCTTCACTCCAAAATCTCGGCGATTACCTGTGCGCACAAATCCCGTTTCAGCAGTTCCCGTAAACGGGCGCGCAATAACACGACCAACACAATACTTCCCGACAAGAACTTCGTCGCGCATGTATTGGCAGATGTCATACAGTTCTGAAAGAGGAACAATCTCCTCGTGAGCCGCTATCTGAAAGACGCTGTCGCCACTTGTGTAGACAATCAGGTCTTCTGTCTGCATATGCTGCGCGCCAAGCTCATTAATTATTTCTGTACCCGAAGCAGGCTTATTACAGAGAACTCCTCGACCAGCATAGGACTTAAGCGGCTTCAATACTTCTTCAGGAAAACCCTCGGGAAAAAGCGGAAAAGGCTCACGCAAGACGAGCCCCATAAGTTCCCAGTGACCTGTCGTAGTGTCTTTTCCTTTGCTCTCTTCTTGGAGAACTGAAAATTTACATGTGCCTTTACGAAGCTCAGCATCGATTTCTCGCATGCCTGTGGCCGCACCAAGCCCTAATG
>CALLZE010000002.1 GCA_937858655.1 uncultured Coriobacteriales bacterium | reverse complement strand
AAGCGACCACACCTGAGCGTACCGCGTCATGTTTAACCGTATGAACAGAAAGCGCAAAACTTTGCCCATCTTGAGTGGTGTGACAACGCCCACACGCAACACGCGTTTGATTCTCGAGAGTCATGCCGCCCTTCACTGGAATGCTCTTTCCGAGATTTTCTCCCGATGACGCGGTTGTCCAATCACCCAAAAGCGCAGTGTCGTTTAATGAGAGGTGAGGCCAATCGCTCGTTTTTGCGGTGCGAGCGCTATCATTTTTAAAATCTTTTTGGCTATAGTGACAAGGTGAACATGAGCCTTCAGAGCTCAGCGTGCCTCGATGGCAACTCGCACAGGAAAGACCTGCCGCACTATGCGCAGCGTTTCCATTTTTCGTGAGCATTAACGCTTTTTGATAAAACGAAGTGGTCAGATGCCGACTGCTGACTTTTCTTCTCTTCATTGTAAGCGGTAATTTCGCCACGCGATGCTCGAGCAGTATCGTGGCACGAGACACATTCTCGTGCGGTCGCCCTATCTGACACCCCATGCGACATGTGGCATGAGAAGCAACTTAGCTCGCTTAAGCCCGATGCCTTTGAAGCAGGAACGTTCTCGTGAAGGCCCATTTGATGACCTGAATTCTTCTCACCGAGATTGTATGCATCGCCTCCGCTTGCGCGATACGCGCTATAACCACCACCGAGACCTGAAGCAGTGTGGCAAAATTGGCACGTCGTATTACGTCCGCGCACAAGAGCCACATCTTCCGTGGATAACTCATGGCACGATGCGCAGTTGCTGCGCCAAGAGGTGTGTGGAAGTTTCTGATTGCTTGATACTTTTAAAGTTTTTTCTTTCAACGCATCGGGGCGTGGAAGCGACGAGAGCGAGACAACCGAATGTTCAACGCCGGCCGCGTGTGCCTGCGAGACAAAAGTCATGGTAAACAGCAGGACAAGCGCACAGAACACAAGCATCAGCGTCAAAGGGCCCGCCGAAGCTGTCCCCTCTTCACCTTCGCTGCTCTGTTCTGTTTCTTCTGGCGATAATTCTTGGCCGGGCGTCTCGTGCTCCTCTTTGAATATGCGGGAAAGCTCATCAACAGACACCGTCGCAATACCTGCTGTCTGAGCAAGTTCGCGTAAAGAATCGTCAGACACAATGAGGGTAAGATTTCGCGCATAAGCACAGGCAAGCGTCTCTGCGTCAAAGGCATCGACACCAAGGTTCAGACTCTCGATATACTCACGTGACCGTTTTGTGGGTTTTGCTGGTCGAGCACGCAGAGAACTGTGCATAAGTCCACGCTGCAGCCACTCGCTCAGTTCTGGAATAAACCAAAGCGTCTCGGCGATGTGTTCTATAGGCTCGCGGACATCTGCTCTCTCAAGCGAGTCGGCGGTC
>CALLZE010000001.1 GCA_937858655.1 uncultured Coriobacteriales bacterium | reverse complement strand
CTCTTCCGATCTTGACGCTTTAACTAATTCTTAACAAAATTCAGTTAACTCTATAAGTTGCTCACAAACCCTGCGACGCCGGATCTCGCATATCTCGCTGTATGCCATTTACCATAAATATATTTTATATAAAAAATAAACTTATACTATAATTCAAAAGTGATGACTCTGCGCAAAAGCACAGTCAGCATAATTATCAGTTGAAAGGAGCATTATGAGCGAAGAGGTAGTAAGTTACTATCCGATGTGGGAAGAGCTAGGACTTGACCTTAAGTCACACGATGCGTTGCTCGGGGCAGTAGGATCACTCTACGGTGACGCATATCTCACACAGGAAAACCGTCCCGCAGGGATGGGATATCTCGACTTTGTCATTAGTGAAGTTCACGGACTTCGCATCAAAGAACTTGATGACTTCCGCAAAGAGGGCGGCAAAATTGTGGGAACGTTCTGCCTCTATGTTCCTGAGGAAATCATTCGTGCGGCAGGTGCGTGGAGTGTAGGGCTTTGTGCCGGCGCTGAGTTTGCCTACGATCAGGTTGAGCAAATTATGCCCCGCAACACCTGCGCGCTCATCAAAAGCTTTATGGGCTTTAAGCTTGCCAAGGTGTGCCCCTACATCGAAGAGTCAGACCTCGTTATCGGCGAGACCACCTGCGACGGCAAGAAAAAGGCGTACGAGCTTTTGAGTACAATGCACAACGTTTATGTCATGGAACTCCCCCAGATGAAGCGCGAAAAAGATCTGGCGTTCTGGCGCAGCGAGATTCAAGAGCTCATGCATAAAGTCGAAGAGCTCACCGGTAAGAAAGTGACCAAAGAGAGCTTGCAGGCCTCAATCAAAGAAGTAAACGACAAGCGTCGTGCCCTGCAGCGCATCGCCGCAACGCGCAAAGCAAGCCCTGTGCCCATCAGCGGTAAAGACGTTCTTTTGGCAACACAGGTTGCTTTCTACGATGATGTTCCCCGATTCACACAGAGCATGAACGCGCTTGCCGATGAGCTTGAAGCCCGCGTTGCTGAAGGCGTTGGCGTTGCGCCTGCTCATGCTAAGCGCATTCTCGTCACGGGCACGCCAATGGCACTCCCCAACTGGAAGCTCCACGACATCATCGAAAAGTCTGGCGCGGTTGTTGTTGGTGAGGAGATGTGCACAGGCAGTCGCTACTACCAAGATCTTGTTCCTGAAGAGGGGGCAACTGTTGATGAAATGCTCGACAATATCGCTGAGAAGTATCTCGATATCAACTGTGCATGCTTCACGCCAAACCAAGGCCGCATCGACGACGTCATCAGAATGGCGAAAGAGTACCAGGCTGACGGCGTAATCGACTACTCGCTCAACTTCTGCGGAACCTACCAGATTGAGTCTGGCGCAGTTGAAAAGGCGGTCAAGGAAGCTGGATTCCCTGTTCTTCGCATTGAGACCGACTATTCAATGGAAGACGCTGGTCAACTTTCTACCCGCATTGAGGCTTTCTTAGAAATGATCTAGGCTCCGAAGCCTAGACACAACGTAACGGAGTACACATGAGCAAGACTGCGCTGGGGTTGGATATTGGGTCACGGAGCATCGAGGCCGTATGGCTTGATGAGCAGGGCCGTATCATCAGATACAAGATCGCTGACTCAACTCACGACCCCATCGCAGTCGCTCGTGAACTTATCGCGCACGACG